>JALWYH010000082.1 GCA_027078475.1 Thermoproteota archaeon | reverse complement strand
CCCCAACCCCGAGCGCCTCCCTCAGCCTCTCCTTGGCCATCTTCCCCTCTCCGGTCTGATACCAGTAGTTGGCCCCGCCGGCCCCGCAGCAGAAGGTATCCCTTCCGTGCCTGGGCATCTCCCTGAAGCCGTCGATCCTCCCGAGTATGACCCTGGGCTCCTCCACCACGCCGTTGAACCTGGCTAGGTTGCAGGGATCGTGGAAGGTGAGCCTTCCTAGGCCCTCTGCCACCCTCAGCTTGCCCTCCCTGACCAACCGCGACAGCAGCTCGACGTGGGAAACGACCTCCACGTCCCATCCCTCGATGATCCTCGGGTACTCGTGCCTGAACACCGTTAGCCCGTGGGGGCAGAGGACCAGGAGCCTCCTCACGCCCAGCTCCCTGAACAGCTCGGCATTGGTCAGGGCGAACTCCTGGAACATCCCTTCCTCCCCCAGTCTCCTCGCCGGCTCGCCGCAGCACGTTTCCATTTCACCTAGGGTAGCTATCCTTATGCCAGCCCCCCTGAGGAGATCCACCAGCTTGGTGACGATCCTCCTGCCCACGGGGTCGAAGGAGTACTGGCACCCGACCCACAGGTAGTAATCTGGGTCATCGTCGCTCTCCAGCCAGCTCAGCCTGCCCCTCTGGGGCACGGAGAGCGAGTTGTGGTACCTCCTCAGGCCGTTCAGGAGCTCCCCCATCTTCCTGTCGATCCTCCCCTCGGCCACCAGCGAGCGCCTCCTCTCCATCAGGTAGGTGAACGGGCTCACGTAGTTGGGGCAGGCGGAGGCGCACGCCCCGCAAGAGACGCACGACCAGACTGCCTCATCCTCAAGGACGTAGGGCGACCCGAGGATCGATCCCTTCAGGCCCTGGACCACGTCCCTCGGCGACAGCGGCCTGCCTATCGAGCTGGCGGGGCAGGAGTCGGTGCACCTCCCGCACCTCACGCAAGCCGCCAGCCGGTACTTCTCGTACCAGGGGAGTTCCGATGGATGCTGGAAGCCCAACCTCACTTCCTCCACGTCCTCCAGCTCCTGAAGCCTGAACGGCTCCCTGGGGAACTCAACCATGTCCTCCTCCAGGGACGAGGTGATCAGGGCAGTCAGGGAATGGAGGAGGTTGCTGTATGGCAGGTAGGCCACCATGGAGAAGGCCAGCAGGGCGTGGCTCCACCAGAGCACGGTGTAGTAAGGGAGCAGGATGGGACCCACCGAGCCGGACAGCAGGTAGCCAACCAGGGAGTAGGGAGCCGCCTCGTTGGGGTGGGCGTAGATCCTGGTGGATTCCAGCAGGAACCCGGTTATGCCCATGTAGAGGAGGCCCAGGAGCAGGGCCTTCCCCTCGGCATCCCTGGTGGGGAAGAAGAGCAGGATCCCTATCAGGAAGAGCAGACCGAAGCTGTCCATTATCAGCTCGAAGGTCATGTAGGTTCCATCGAACAGTATCCTGATGCCCGCGTGTCCAAGTATGTCAGTCTCCAGGAAGACCGTCAGGGTTCCGAGGAAGAGGACGAAGGTCCCCGCGAAGAGAAGGGCGTGGGGAAAGCCCCTGTCTCTCTCTATGACCCTCCTCTGTGAGAAGACCCTGGCCAGGCCCCTCCTCAGCCCCGCCAGGTCTATCTCCCTGAGGGCAGTGATGAGGTCGAACTCCCTGGATATCCTCGCCAGCCCGTAGAGGAACACCAGGGCGAAGGGTACTAGGATCGCGTACATGGCTATGGGGGTCCAGCTCGGAAGGAGGGGGAAGCTCTCCCTGACGACCAAGGGTAACACCGTTCAAACCAATTTGGATAACTTTTTCATTTTTTCCTTCGTGGAAACGGGGTGAAGCTCCTTGGAGGCCGATGTGCTCGTTGTCGGAGCCGGAATTCTAGGACTGGCCACGGCCTACCACATCCTGAGGAGGGATCCTGAGGCCAACGTCCTCATAGTCGACAGGATGGGGGATGTGGGTCAGGGGGCCACCGCCAAGAGCGCGGCGGGCTTCAGGGCTGGCCTCTTCACGTCATCCACCAACAGGCTCCTATCGGACACCTCGGTCGACTTCTACCTTCACGTCCAGAGGGAGGAGGGTCATGATCTGGGCATGGAGCTGGTCGGCTACCTGATCCTCAGGAGCAGGGATCAGTTCGAGGAGATAGCCGATGTGGCTCACGCCCTCGAGAAGCGCGGCACCCTGAAGATCTACCGGAGGTCCGAGCTGAAGAGCCTATTGGAGATGAACTACGACTTCGACGGAGACGAGGAGGCCGAGATACTGGGGGTTAGGAACGTGGACTACGGGCTGTTCGGGATAAAGTGCGGCTACATTGACGCGGATAAGCTGGCTTACTACTACAGGGACAGGATAAGGGAGATGGGAGGGCAATTCCAGTTCAACACTAGAGTGGAGAGGATACTGGTGGAGCCAGAAGTCAAGCTGGGCATCCCCCGCGAGCCCAGGGCGTGGCAGAAGGTCAGGTTCGCCGGGGTAGAGACGAGCCGGGGCACCATCACTGCCGACAGGCTTGTGGTGGCGGCCGGGGGATGGACCCATCTCCTGCTGGATCCCCTCGGCATAGACTGCATATCCAAGCCCAAGAAGAGGCAGATCTTCACATTCAGGCCGAAAACCGACGCCCAGAGGTCCCTGCTGCACACCGAGGGCTTCAACGAGGAGGGGATACTGCCCTTCACCTTCCTCCCGACCGGTCACTACATAAGGGCCGACAGGAGGGACGGCACCTTCTGGTTCGGATTCTCGGATGAGATAAGGCCGTTCTCCACGGACGAGGAGCCCGAGGAGAACTACTACTACGACAACATATACCCGATAATGGTGAAGTACTTCCCGCAGCTGGAGGGAGCCCGGGTGGACAACATGTGGGCGGGCCTCTACATGCTCAACTCGGTCGATCACAACCCGGTGGTCTTCAAGAGGTCCAACATGGTGGTGGCTACCGGAGCCAGCGGGAGCGGGATCCTCAAGGGCGACGCCATAGGCAGGATAGCGGCGGCCCTCCTGTACGGCGAGAGCTACGCGGACCTGTACGGAGGGGAGAAGATACCCACCAACAAGCTGGAAGTGGTTGGAAGGGCTTTAGAGACGGAGAGCTTCGTCTTCTAAACTGGATGCAGGAGATGAGCACCCACCTCCTCTCCCTCCTCCACCGCCAGTATCAATGGGCATCGCAAAGCTGGGAGGAGCCATGCCGGGCGATGATGCCCGGCTTCAGGCCCGTCAGGATCGCTCCGTTCTCCATGGGTCATGCGTCCAAACTTTTAAGCTGAGCCGTCGGGCCTCCACGGAGGTGACCTCTTTGGTTGACATACTCGATAGCCCCCCCCAGTTCAAGAAGCTCAGGCTGCCCGAGGAGGGCAAGAAGGTAACGATTAAGGACGGCAAGCTGGTCGTTCCCGACGAGCCCATCATCGTATACATAGAGGGGGACGGCATCGGTCCCCAGATAGTCACCCAAGCTAGGGCAGTGATGGATGCCGCCATAGAAAAGGCCTACGGGGGTAGGAGGAGGATAGTCTGGTGGGAGGCATACGCTGGCGAGAAGGCCCAGAAGCTGTACGGCGAGCTGCTTCCAGAGGATACCGTGCTGGCCATAAGGTACACAGTCCTCGCCCTCAAGGGGCCGCTAACCACTCCCGTGGGGACGGGGTTCAGGAGCCTCAACGTGGCCCTGAGGAAGAAGCTGGATCTCTACGCCAACATAAGGCCCGTCCAGTACTTCGGTCAGCCCGCTCCCCACTGTCACGCCGATAAGGTGGACTTCGTGATATTCAGGGAGAACACTGAAGACCTCTACGCCGGAATAGAGTGGACCTACGACAGCCCTGAGGCGGAGAAGCTGAGGAAATTCCTGAAGGAGGAGCTGGGGGTTGAGATAAGGCCGGATGCCGGCATCGGCATAAAGCCCATCTCCATATACGGGACCAAGAGGCTGATGAGGAAGGCCATGAAGTACGCCATAGAGTACGGCAGGAGCCCCGTCACCATAATGCACAAGGGCAACATAATGAAGTACACCGAAGGGGCCTTCAGGAACTGGGCGTACGAGGTGGCCACCGAGGAGTTCAGGGAGTACGTGGTGACCGAGCAGGAGCTCTGGGAGCAGTACAACGGTGAACTGCCCGAAGGAAAGATACTTGTGAATGACAGGATAGCCGACAACATGCTCCAGCAGATAATAACTAGGCCGTGGGACTACGACATAATAGTGGCCCCGAACGTCAACGGCGACTACATAAGCGACGAGGCCAATGCCTTGGTCGGCGGGATAGGGATGGCCGCTGGCATGAACGCCGGCGACTACATGGCCCTGGCAGAGCCGGTACACGGCACCGCTCCCAAGTACGCTGGCAAGGACGTGGCCAATCCCACGGCGGAGATACTCAGTGGTTGCCTGCTGCTGGAGTACATGGGATGGAAGGAGGCAAGCGCCCTGATAAAGGACGCAATAAGGAAAGCCATAGCGGAGAAGAAGGTCACTCAGGACTTGGCCAGGCACATGCCCGGAGTACAGCCTCTGAAGGCCAGCGAGTACACCCAGGTGCTGATAGATCACATAAGAGGCTCGTGATGGCCCTTCCCTCTCCTTTCCATTCCCATCGATTGAAAGGATTTTAAGGCTCTCCCGCGCCCATCCGCGATGAGGAGATATCTTCTCCTCCCACTGCTCGTCCTCCTGCTGGTACCCCTGAGCTGCTCGGGAGCGTGCATTCCAACCGGCGGGGCCATCGGATCGATTTACGAGGGGAAGCTCAGGATCGACAAGGTCCTCAGGGCTCTCAGGGAGATGGGGGTGAGGGCCGTCGTCTCGCAGGAGAGCGTGCACGGCCTGACCCTCAAGAGGGTCGAGGTGATGCTCGGGGATCTGGC
>JALWYH010000081.1 GCA_027078475.1 Thermoproteota archaeon | reverse complement strand
CCCCCTCACCCACCCTCACCTCCGCCATGGGGCTGCCGAGGGTGTAGGCCCCGTCCGCCTCCTCTACGAACATGTGGGGCATCTCCAGCCTGTCCTTCAGCATCGCAGCTGTCGACGGGTCCAGGAGGAGGCCCCTCTCGCACATCCTCAGGGTGGTCACGCCCACCAGAGAGAGGAGGATGGAAGCCGCGAGGACCCTGTCGGGGCTCTCCATCATGGTCACCGACCTGCCGTCCACATAGGGCAGGAGCCTCCTGTAGAGGTACTCCTTCAGGGCGCTGGGGAGCGGGAAGAGGAGGGAGCCGGTGAAGTGCTGGTGGCTAACAGGCAGGTTCAGGATGGAGGAGAGACCCTCGGCCAGGGCGTCCATCAGGACCTCGGACCTGACCCTGGTGGCGGCAACTCCCATGGGCTCGCACTCGACCCCGGCCTCCAGGCAGGCCATCCTCACGTCGGCAGGGGAGGGATCCATTATCAGGACGCCGCCGTCGAAGTAGGGGACTCCCGAGGCCAGGGCCATCCCTATGAGCCTGTCCATGTATATCTCCGGTGACCTGGGCTTCGGCAGGGGAGCCCCTCTGGGAACTATCAAGTACCTCCTCCTCATGGCCATCAGGGTCTTGGGCTTTACCGGGAGGACTGTCGTTCCATCGGGCGTGATCAAGAGACTGTGATCCTCCGTCACCCTTATCTTTCTGCCCGTGACAGTTTCCACCTCATAGATATCCCTCTGATTGACGTGCCTCAGTGCCCCGGCAACCGGCCTCCACTCCGGCCTCATGCCAGGTCCCAGGGCTAGGGTCTCCCATCCCCATCCCCTCATGTCTACCAGGCCTCTCCTGGCCCTCCTGGGGAGAAAAGGATCGACGAACCTGCTGATGGGCCCCAGGTAGTACTTCCCTCTCTCCCTGTTGTAGAGCACGATTAGGGTGTCCCCTGTGACACTCTTGCCGCTCCTAGTCATCCCTGTGACGAACATGTGCCCCCTGGATACAGACGCCAGGTCCAGGTGGAAGGGAACCCCGGTGCCCTTGACCCTACCGATCCTCAGAGGGAGCCCCCTTCCCACGCCGGAGCCCAGGAAGGAGATGAGGTCCGACCTGAGGGGCCTCCTGACCGGGGCCAAGGTGGAGGGCGGGGCCTCCAATCCCCTTATCCTCCCGCTGTCGGGGTCCCTGTACCCCAGCACCTCGCTCTCCACCACCACGTACTCGAGCTCACCGCTGTAGTTGGAGAGGAGCCCGGCGCTGCTCGCCAGGAGACCTGTCCTCCCCAGATCCATCTCCTCGTTTATGGTCTGGATCTCCCTGACCCTGAGGAACACTGGGACCCCCTTCCACGGGTGATCGACCACGTAGAAGTCGCCCATCCCCACCCTCGCCCCCCTGAGGACCACGAACATGATCCTCCTGGGGGTGGAGCGGGATATCACGTGGCCGACCACTTCGCTCAATCGGTCTCACCCCTCTGCAGGGAGAACATGGCCACCCTGTCGGGATCCCTGCACCCGGCCTCGGTGAGCATCATCCTGTAGAAGAGGGACGCCTGCCTGTCGGTGAGCTTGGACAGCCTGTCCACCGCGATCAGGGGCAGGGGGAGTCCGGTGGACGGTTCCGTTGTCGCGTTCAGGACGCTGGCCAGCCACTCGGAGTCGTCAAGGGCGTACTCTGGCAGGTCGATCCTAACCGGCCTGGGCCCCCTCCTCATGTAGATGGACCACGGCCTGTAGGCCCTGGCGTCGTCAAGCCATGCCACCACGTCCTCCCACCTGGGGGTTATAGGGATGGGTCCCAGGGCCTCGCCGTCCTCCAGCAGGCTTCCAGCCAGGAGGGAATCGGGATACCTGTTGATTCCCAGCCACCCGGATATGTAAGAGCTCCTCACTCTCTTCACGATCCCTACCACCGTCCTGCCGGAGGATCTGGCCTCTGTGAGCAGCTCTCCCAGGGCCCTGAGGCTGGCATCGTAGACCTCGTAGTAGGCCCTCGTGTGGGCCCTCCCCCTGGGACCGTAGTAGCTCCTGGGGAGGAAGAGGGGCCCGTCCAGGACAACCACGTCGGATCTCTCAAGGAGGGTGGTAGCGAGCCTGTACATTAGATAGTAACCGAGCAGGGACGAGAACTTGGTCCCCTCCTCATCGTCGAAGTAAGACTTAGGCGGCTTGACTGTCGCCACCACTGGATCGCCGTCCTGCATCGTGCCCAAGAAGACCGCGCCCACGGCGACGCTGACGGGCTGGTAGCCGAGGATGAGGTCCTTGCCGTTGGACCCCGCATCCACTGCCGCTATCCTGACCGAGGAGGCATCCTCGCTGGCGATGCGGAACACAGGGAGGACGTCCCTGAGCCTGGGGACCAGCTCGTCCACCTTTCTCATCATTCCGGATAGTCCTTCGGCCAGGTCAGACGCCAGTTCCCTAAGGAGGACGTGATACCTACTGTAGGGTTCGATCACGGGCCTCAGGTCCTCTCCAGCCACTCCGTACCTCCTAGCGCCCCCGTTTGACATGTCCTTATCAACTCTGAGCATAAGTTTTCCTTTATAACTGTTAAGCATTAGTATTACTCTATTTTCAGGTTGGATAATAATCAATTTTGTGATCAAAATGGCGTGACGAAGGTAAGAAGAGAGTTTTTCGATGTAAAACGGAATGGATATATCATAAAGGTTATAAGTTATCAAAATCGATTTTGCTGGAGTCGCATGGGATCCGGAGGAGGGGGCGACGGGCTGGAGAGGCTGGAGAGGCTGCTCAGCAGGAGGGAGGAGAAGGCGATTGACCTCTCAGACTCCCTGTACCTCCTGATAGCCCCCACCTCCGCCGACTTCAGGACTCTCGAGTCCCTGATCTCTGAGGATCTCAGGATGATCAGGTACGCCCTCCTGATAAACGACGGGCTCGTTGGTGATGGCTATGAGGACTTCAGGGGCAAGCTGGAGCTCATAAACTCCCCAGAGAGCGTGATAGAGGAGAATTTACCTTCCCTTGACCAGCTGACCGTCATATCCTCCATGGTGGGCCTGGCCAGGAAGGTCAGGGAGATAAACGCTAGCGGATCCGGAAAGCTGGGTATCTTGGTGATCTGTTCTGGATTCCTGAAGATCCCCCTCTTCCACCTGGCTCTCTACCTCAACGCCAGGGCCGTGGAACTGGACGAGACCGGCTACAGGGAGCTGCTGGCCTACCCTACCTGGAGGCTCAACGAGGTGTCGCTGGCAATACTCTACGCGGTGGCCAGGTTGGAGGAGGCCGGGGTGCTGGCGACCCCGCAAACGCTAATAAGGTTCGTGAAGATCAGGAGCAAGGTGAGACGCAGGGGAGAGAGGATGGATGACGAGAGGTCCAAGGTGGTTAGCCTTGACTACCACATAAGGAGGTACTTCGATGACGGTGAGCTGCTGGTGAAGGAGAGAGGACCGGACAGCAAGAGGGGTGTCTACTACAGGCTGACGCCAAAGGGCAGGAAGGTCGCCAGGCTGGTCGAGGCGCACATGCTGTCCATGGGCCAGGACCTCTCCAGCTACGTGGATCTGGAAGCCCTGAGTGGGCTCCCCAAGGGGTGAGGGTGGAGCTAACCCTTGGCCTCCGAGATAGTTCAGCTGGCGATCCTCGGGGTCCTGGCTATAGTGTGCCCATTGATAGCTAGGAGGACTGGGATCCCATGCGTGGTGGTCGAGATAGGGATGGGCATCCTGGTGGGAAGGTCCCTCCTCAACCTGGTCCAACCAGATCTCCCCTGGTTCACGTTCCTCTTCGACTTCGGCCTCATCTACCTCCTCTTCCTGGCGGGCCTGGAGGTGGAGCTTGAGTTCCTCAGGGAGAACTTCCTCACGGCCCTCCAGGTCGGAACCGTGGCGACCCTCGTACCCTTCCTGCTGGGCTACGCCTTGGGCCTCGCCCTGGGGGTGAACCCGTGGCTGATCGGGGTCGTGTCCTCCACCACGTCGGTGGGCGTGGTGCTGCCGACCGTCTTGGAGATGAGACACCTCCTCGAACCAGGTGCCGTGGGCTCCGGGAGGAAAGGGGGTGACGGTCCCTCCTTCTCGGACCTGCTCCTCGGGGCCACGGCCGTCTCGGACATGCTCAGCATGTTCCTCCTGGCCTTCTTCGTGGAGGGCTCTAACCTCTCCTTGGAGACCGCCTGGATCCTGATCCTCCTCTTCCTGGTGATGTATCCCTCGTACAGGCTGATAAAGGCCTATTCGAGGCTCACCGAGAGGGTGCAGGTCCTGGAGATGAGGTACCACTTCTCCACCAGGCTGAGCATGGTGCTGATGATAATCTTCGCCGCCATGGCCGAGGCGTCCGGGGTCCACGGGGTGATCGGCGCCTTCTTCGCCGGGGTGCTGGTCTCGGAGCTCATCTACTCCAGCGAACACCTTCTGAGGAACCTCGCCTCCTTCGGTTACGCCCTCTTTCTTCCGGCCTTCTTCCTCCTCACGGGGGTGAAGGTGGACGTGGTGGACGCCGTGCTCAGGACGAACCTGTGGCTCCTCCCCGGACTGGTGGGTCTCAGCCTCTTGGGGAAGGTGGCCGGCGCGGCGGTCTCGGCCTGGAGGGTCCTGGGGATGAGGAGGTCCGTGGTCATGGGGACCCTGATGTGGGCGAAGCTGAGTCTGGTCATAGCCGCGGCGGAGACGGGACTCAGGCTCGGTACCATCGATGAGGGGCTCTACTCATCGCTGGTTCTCTACTCGCTGGTTACGGCATTCGGTGCTCCGTTCCTGGCCAGGCTCCTGGTGGGGAGGTGGGCGGGCTCAGGTGGATGGTCGGGAGAGGACCACGCGGCGGCCGGCGGGACGGATGCGGGGGGCTGACGCCGGGGCCGGCGCCTCCGGCACCGCACCCGCGGCGCCCGCAAGCCCGGACT
>JALWYH010000080.1 GCA_027078475.1 Thermoproteota archaeon | reverse complement strand
CCACCCCGGCTCCCACCGCGCCCAGCTTGAGGAGCCTGGCCGCGCGCTCCCTGCTGGAGCCGTATCCGAAGTTCCTGCCGGCGACTATCACGTCGCCGGGCCTGACCCTCTCGCTGAAGCCGGGTATCAGGTCGTTGAAGACGTATTCCTTCATCTCCTCCAGGGTCCTCACCTTGTACTTCAGCCTGCCCGGTATTATGTGATCCGTGGTGACGTGATCACCCAGCCTCCAGGCCCTTCCCCTCACGATCATGACACGAACCTCCCCGGATCCGTGAGCTGTCCCCTCACGGCTGTCGCTGCTGCCGTCAGGGGGGATACGAGGTATATCTGGCTGGTGGGGTGCCCCATCCTCCCAGGGAAGTTCCGGGTCGATGTCGAGGCCACCACCTCGCCGGGTCCGAGTATCCCCATGTGCGCCCCTATGCACGGACCGCAGGTGGGCGGTCCCACCACACATCCTGACCTGACCAGCTCGGCCAGCAGCCCGGACTCGGCCAGGGACTCATAGATGTTCCTCGAGGCCGGCGCGGCTATGCACCTGACTCCCTCCCTGACCCTCCTCCCCCTGAGGATCCTCGCCGCCTGGAGGAAGTCCTCGAACCTCCCGCCCGAGCAGCTCCCTATGAAGACCTCGTTGACCGGCACCCCCTCCCGCTCCTCCACCGGCACGACCCTGTCGACATTCCCCGGGAGGGCCACGTTGGGCTTTATCTCGCCAGCGTTGAGGACGTGCTCGTAGTCATACTCAGCGTCGCCGTCGGGAGCCAGGGGCTCGGCACTGACCCCTCTCTCCTCGAGCCACCTGATCGTGGTCGAGTCCACCGGGACGAGGCCGACCTTGGCGCCCATCTCGACGCTCATATTGGAGAGCACCACCCTGGAATCAACGCTCATGGCCTCCACGGCCGATCCCAGGAACTCCACCGCCATGTAGTTGGCTCCGTCGCTGCCGAGCCTCCCTATTATCTCCAGTATCGCGTCCCTGGCCATCACGTGTTCCCTCAACCTGCCCTCTAACCTGATGGCCATCACCTCCGGGATCCTGAGCCATATCCTCCCCCTGGCCATCGCTATTGCCGCATCCGTGCTTCCCACACCGGTGGCGAAGGAGCCGTAAGCCCCCAGGGTGACCGTGTGGCTGTCGGCTCCGATCACGACCATCCCGGGACTCACCAAGCCCGACTCCGGGATCACCTGGTGGCTTATCCCCTGACCCACGTCGAAGATCCTTATGCCGTGCCTGGACGCGAAGGCCCTCATCTGCAGGTGCAGGGCCGCAGCCTCGGCGTGGGGTGCAGGGGCCGCGTGGTCTATGGTGAAGACCACCCGCCCCGGCGACTCCACACCAAGGCCCATTCTCTCCAGCACGTCTATCGCCAGGGGCGCCGTGCCGTCGTGGGCGTACACCAGATCCACATCCACCACCACGTGCTCCCCGGACTCCACCTCCCTCCCAACCTTGGAGGAGAGTATCTTTTGGGTCATCGTCGCTCCCAAGCCTTCACCCCCTCGAGCAGCTCGGGCACATGCCTCCTGAGTATCTCCATGACCTCCTCGTCGCTGAGCGGCTGGGTCCTCCCGCCCTCGAACAGGGCCAGGACCTCCCTGTAGGCATCATCGAGCCTGGGATCTCCCTTGAGGGACATCCAATCCCTGACACCGGCCTTCTTAACGAGCCAGTAAATCAGGCCAGCCCTTCCAGAGTAAGGAGTTATCTCCACCGTGTACGGTATTCCTAGGACCTCCTCGGGATCGAACGGGAGGTAGATGGCCGGGTTCTTCAGGAGCCCGTCTATGTGGATGCCGGCCTTCGTCCTGAAGGCGTTCTCGCCCAGGATGGGGTAGAAGGTCGGGACGTGGAAGCCCATGCTCGTGAAGAGATCCCTGGCCCTCCTGAGGGCCCTCAGGTTCAGCGGGGATCCCTTGACCAGCTGAGCGTGGAACAGGGCCATGGCCTCCAGCGGGCAGTTGCCCGCCCTCTCCCCTATCCCCAGGAGGGTGCAGTTGGAGAGGGAGGCCCCGTAGACCCACGCGGCCAGATGGTTCGCCACCACCAGGTGGAAGTCGTTATGCCCGTGGAACTCAAGCTGGGTGTTCTTCAATCCCAAGTCGTCCAGCAGGAGCCTGATTAACCTAGGAATGCTCCTGGGTAGTGGGGCCTCGACGAAGGGCAGACCCATGCCTAGGGTATCGGACAGCTTGAATCCGATCTCCGTGCCGTACCTCTCAGCCAGCTTCAGGACCTCATCCAAGAAGGGAAGGAGGAAACCGTAGACGTCGCACCTAGTTATGTCCTCCATGGCCACCTTGAGCCTAAGCCCCATCTTCAGCCCCTCCTCTATGGCCCTGAGGTACTTCGACTTGGCCGTCTCCCTGTCCATGCCCAGCTTGTGCACTATGTGGTAGTCCGACACGGAGGTCAGCACTATCGTCTCATCAAGGCCGGACTCCCTGACCAGCCTTAGGTCCTCCACCCTCGCCCTGACCCAGCCTATGGGCCTGGGGTGGGAGGAGTAGTCCCTTATCCTCCTGATTACCTCCCTGTCCTTGCTGGTGTATGGGAAGAGCTCTATGTCCCTCACGACGCCGCTCCCGTTGTCCAGATCCATGAGCACCTCGTATATCGCCATGGATTCCTCCACGGTGAACGGCCTGCTACCCTGCTGCCCGTCCCTCAGCGTGGTATCCGTCAGGATCAGCTCATGGGATGGAGGTCTCCTGAAAAACCTTGGAACGCCAAGCTCCGGGAAGAACCAGCTGGGATCAGACGCCCCCATGCCTTTCACCAAATTCGGACCAGATGGTCCTGTGAAATATTTATACGTTCCTTTTATCGTCGCATAATATCCGAGAATCGAATATAACGGTCGCGAAACTTTCACAGGCGTGAAACGAACCGGGGCTCGACCATCGTCTAAGGATCCAGCTTAAAAACGTATCGGGGGATCAGCCGGCCCCGGGCTGCGGGACCTCCCCCGCAGTAGAACTTCTCCTGAGAACGATGAACAGGAGCAGGAGGACACCCAGCACCGCCAGTACTCCCACAAGCCCCAGGGTCAGGGAGTCGATCAGGGGTTTCGCCCGACCGCCCGTGTTCACGGTCACCGTCCTGACGGCTGGGGGTCCTCCGGTCAAGGTCACCGTCTTGGTCAAGGTCACGGTTCGCGTCACGGTTCTGCTGGCGATCCCTTGCCCATATGGGCGCGTCTCTGGCCCCTCCACCACCACCTCGAAATCGGCCGTGTCAACGCAGCAGTCGGCCTTGGCTATCAGGGTGGCGTTGTACCTCCCGGGTTCAGCTCCCTCTAGGGTCAGGTTCAGCGTCCCCATGCCGCCCGCCGCGAGCCTCGCGGGCATGGCATAGGAGATGCCGGAGGGAAGCCCCACCAAGGTGAGGATCGCCTCCCTGACGCCGGACTCGGACGAGTTCAGGAGGATGACGAGCTCGGCTCTCGGATTATTCCCGCTCAGGACGATGTGCCCCGGCCTGACGTCGACGCTGAGCTCTCCTCTCACGCTCCTCACCAGGATCATCACCTGCCTGCTCTTGAGAAGGTCCCCTCCCCTGTAGAGCTCGACTCCCATGCCGTAGGTCCCCGGACCCGCGCTCTCGGGCACGGTGACCCATAGGTCCAGATGACTGGTCCTCAACACCCTGACGGTTTGGCGGCTGATGTACCACCCGGGCGGGGCGGCGACTCTCAGGGTGAGTGGCTCGGGGCTCTGCCCTCCCTCCACCCCAATGGTCATCCTGAGGTGGAAGCTCTCCCCAGGCCTCACCCTGACCGTCACGGGATACACTATCAGGTTCACCCGCCTAGCCGAGGAGACGACCGAGAGGGTCGCGTATGCCCTGTCGCACAGGCCATCGTGGCAGCCCTGGATCACCAGGCTGTAGTTCCCGGGCTCCATGTTAGATGTATCCACGGTCAGGGTCGATGTGTAGGTATTGCAGGAGAGCGCGGGGCAGCCGCAGGGTCCGGAGCTGGGGCACATCGGATTGGGATCGAAGGAGTGACTCAGGCAGGACGGGCAGATGAGGGACAGGTATATGGGCCCATCGAATCTGTAGAGGGGAGTGGCGTGCACCGTGAAGAAGGCTCTCTCCCCTCTCTCAACCTTCAGGGAGCTTGGGAAGATTGAGAGCCTGAACTCGGGCTCGTGGGGCGGGAGGACCTCCAGGGTCACATCGGCGTACACGTTCTGATCCGTGACCGGATCCCTGCCCCTCACCGTTATTGTGTAGAGGCCGGGAGCGGTGTGAACTGATGTCCTGACCACCATTTCCGAGTCTACATCGCCGGTGGGATTGAGGGGGTTATCAGAGAAGGTGACCGACACGGCGGGAGGCTCGAAGAGGGCCCTCAGGTACACGTCATTTGAGAACCCGGGGGTCATGGTCAGGAGGGAGACGCTGAAGTGAGCTGTCTCTCCGGCCCTGATCCTGACGTAGGTGGGGCTCACCCTCAGGTCGAAATCGGCGGCCCTCACGCCCGTGACGAGCTGGGGGACCGTCAACAACAGGAGGGCGATTATCGGCAAGTATTCCCTCATTCTCACGATGTCGATGGATAGATGAATAAAAACCTAGTCAGGTAGGGGGTCGATCCGTGAAATCCTTTCGTCGAAAAATCACACCGCCAGGTAGGCCCTGTACTCCGCCTCGCTGGGCCAGGCACCCACCTCGGACGCCTCCTTCCTCTTTATCTGCAGGTAGGACTCCAGAGCCTCCCCGTCGAAGACCCCCTTCAGGTATGAGTGGTCGCTCTCCAGCTCGTCCAGAGCCTCGTGCAGGGATCTCGGCAGCCTCTTGGCCTTGAGCTCGCTGGCATAGACGTTAACGCCAATGGGATCTCCTGGGTCTATCCCCCTCCTCACGCCATCCAGCCCAGCAGCGAATGTGGCAGCGAACGCTAGGTAGGGATTGCAGCTCGGATCCGGGACGCGGAACTCTATCCTCTTGGATCTTTCCCCGCCCTTCCTGTAGACCGGGACCCTTATGGCCGCACTCCTGTTGGCCCTCCCCCACACGGCGTATATCGGGGCCTCGAATCCGGGGACGAGCCTCTTGTAGCTGTTCACTGTGGGGGCCACTTTCTCGGCCAGTGAGCCCGCGTGCTCGAGTAGCCCGCCAATGAAGTACCTGCCCGTCTGGCTGAGCTCCGCGTAATCATCATCGGGATCATAGAAGAGGTTCCTCTCCCCACCCCACAGGCTCATGTGGAAGTGCATCCCGCTCCCGTTGTCCCCTGGCACCGGCTTGGGCATGAAGGTGGCGATGAGACCGTAGTCCCTGGCCACCTCCTTTATTCCTCTCTTCACCCTCATGACCTTATCAGCGGCCCTCAGCGGAGTGTCCGCCCTGACCGAAACCTCGGATTGGCCCACGCCTACCTCGTGGTGGGTGACCTCCGGCTCGAGTCCCAGGCTCATCAACTCGCTCATAATCTCCAGCTTGTAGTCGTAGAGGGGATCGGAGGGAGAGCTCAGGTGGTAATTCAGCTTGGGTTCATTTCCCCAGGTCGATACCGGCTGGAGATCCTCGGTCAGGGTCATGAACTCCATCTCGGGGCCGACGAACCCCCTGTACCCCTGATCCCCCAGCACCTCCTCCATCCTCTGGGCCACGTACCTGGGATCCTTGGGAGACCTGCCACCCCCGAAGGGTTCCCAGATCTCGCTGAGCATCCTGAGCACATCCTCCTTCATCACCGCCGTGTCAGGATCCGGGATCAGCACGGCATCGCTCCACTCAATCACCGATAGACCAACGCTGCTCGCGTCGAAGGAACCACCCTTCTTTGACCTGAAGGCATCGAACGACAGGATCTCACTCCTTAGGGTTCCGGAGAGGTCGACGTACTCGAGTTCGACGAATTTGATCCCCTTGGATGAAGCTTCCTCCAATATTTCCTCGAGGGTAGGCATAAGCATAGGTAGCCCTCAGTTATAAATCCCTTACTGACGAAAGGGTTGAAACGGGTGAAAGTGAACCTAGGAGAGTTTATTATCGCTCACGCATGGCGAAAAGCGGCCCGGGAGGTCGGAAAAATCATTCCAAAGCCCATCCCATCGATACGATGAATCCCGTCATTCCGGGTCGACGAGACACTTTCGCGAAACTTTTGCGGTAGGACTGCCCACCTTCCCTGATGGAAAACGTTATCCTACCATAGGGGGTTAACATGGCGGTGGGTATGAGGAGGACTGGCGAGGCCCACCTGCCGCTCCACGGTGGGAGAGCACCGGCATGGCTCTTCAGCAGGATGAAGGAACTGGCCCAGCCCATTCTTTCCTCCGTGGTATCCGAGCATGGCAGGAGAGGACTCCTGGAGCGGCTGGCCGATCCCCGCTGGTTCCAGGCCCTGGGCTGCGCTCTCGGGTATGACTGGCACTCCTCGGGCGTCACCACCGTCCTCACGGCCGTGCTAAAGGAGGCCCTCCAGGAGGAGGATCTGGGAGTCAAGGTGGCCGGGGGTAAGGGAAGGGCTTCCCTGAGAACTCCCCAGGAGCTCTCGGCCATAGCAGAGGAGTTCGACCTGGATCCCTCGCCCCTCATCAGGGCGAGCAGGCTCTCAGCCAAGGTGGACAACTCGGCCCTCCAGGACGGCTTCGACCTCTACCATCACGCCTTCGTAGTCACGGAGGATGGTGAATGGGCCGTGATACAGCAGGGGATGAATCCATCCATGAGGATGGCTAGGAGGTATCACTGGCTCGGGAGCGGGGTGAGGAGCTTCGTGGTGGAACCGCACTCGGGTATAGCATCCGAGGTCAGGGTCAGGACCCTCAACCTGGTGGCCGTGGAGAGCGAGGGCGTCAGGAGGGCATCGGTGGATCTGGTGAGGGAGGGGGTGGCCAGGCTCAGGCGCCTGATGGAGGAGTACAGGGTGCTGAGGATGCCTAGGAGGTTGGACTGGGCGGCGCTTGAGAGGGCCCATCAGCTCGACCCCTCCAGCTTCGAGGAGCTGCTAGAGGTGAGGGGAGTGGGGAGATCCGCCCTCAGGGCCCTCGCCCTTCTGAGCGAGCTGGTCTACGGCGAGAGGGCCAGCGTGAGGGATCCGGCCAGATACTCCTTCGCCTTCGGGGGCAAGGACGGGGTGCCGTTCCCCGTGGACCTGAAGCTCATGGATGAGGTCATTTCGTACCTGAGAGGGAGGGAGATACCCAGAATCAGGCAGGGGACAGGGGTTAGGAGGATGAAGGGCGGGCTGACGGAGTACTTGGACTAGAACCAAGGCTCCAGGCCCTCGCCCACGCCGCTGTCACCGGAGGTCCCAACGATTTCCCCGAGCTTCCTGAAGTCCTCCTCAAGGAGGGGCCTGAGCCTGGGGTTGTAGAGGGCCGCGGCCGGGTGGAGGGTGGGCATGAGGGTCCTCTCCCTCCCGAAGAGCTCGACGCGGAATATCTTGCCCCTTATCCTCATTATGGACCTCTCCTCCCTCCCCGCCAGCCTCAGGAGGGTCAGGGCGCTGTGCCTGCCGAGAGCGACTATGACGTCAGGATCTATCAGCTGGAGCTGCCTCTCAAGGAAGGGGAGGCAAGCCTCTATCTCCTCCGGCCTTGGATCCCTGTTGCCCGGGGGCCTGCACTTGACCACGTTAGTGATGAAGACATCCTCCCTCCTGAGGCCTATCGAGAGTAGTAGCTCGGTGAGCAGCCTGCCGGCCGCCCCCACGAAGGGCCTCCCCTGCAGGTCCTCGTTCCTCCCAGGCGCCTCCCCCACGAACACGATCCTCGCTTTTGGATTCCCCTCGCCAGGAACGGCCCTGGTTCTGCTCCTGTGCAGGGGACAGCGCCTGCAAGCTCTAATCTCCTCTGCTATCCTGTCGAGGCTCAAAGCCTGACCCTCGCCACGGGAGGCACAGTCCTCTTGTGGGCCGTCCTGGCGTGCATCTCCAGCACCCTGTCGACGTCATCGCCGAACATCGCCTTGGCCTCCTCCCTGCCCATCCTCAGATCGAAGATGGCGTGCAGGATGAGATCAAGCCTCTCGTATGGAATCCCTATCTCGTCCTCGGCCCTATGTCCCCTCCACAGCTGGGGACTGCTGGGCTTCCTCACTATCCTCTCCGGAACCCCGAGCCATTCCCCGAGCCACCTGACCTGCGTCTTGTAGAGATCCCCTATGGGGAGGAAGTCGACACCCCCGTCACCGTACTTCGTGAAGTAGCCTATCAGGATCTCGCTCCTGTCACCGGTTCCGGCGACCAGGAGGTTCCTGTGGTTCGCCACGTAATAGAGGAGGGACATCCTTATCCTCGCCCTGAGGTTCCCCACCGCCACCCTGTCATCGGGATCGTAGAACTCCGAGCGGGCGAAGGAGTCGACTATGTCGGCTATGTCCCTCTCCCAGAAGGTGATTCCCAGGTTTGACGCCACCATCCTGGCGTCCTCAACATCCTCCCGTGGGGTGACGCGGGAATCGGGCATGATCAGGCCGTACACTTTCTCCCTTCCCAGGGCCCGGACCGCCAGGTAGGCCGTGACGGTGGAGTCTATTCCTCCGCTCAGCCCCAGCACCACGCCCTTGGTCCCGGATCCGGCGACCATCCCCTTGATGAAGCCCGTGATCGACTCGGTTACCCTGCCCCAGTCCAGCCTCAAATCGTCCAGCTTAAGCATATTGAATCTGGGGGACTATCTTTTTTACGTTTTCCCGTCTCATGGGGAGGTGCGGGCAGATTGAACTGGCTGGGGGCCGCCTCTCTGGTGATGCTGCTCTTCGTGATGATATCTCCGTGGTGGTGGATGGAGGGTTACCTTCCCCAGCTGGGCGGCTACTTCAAGTACGAGGGAAATCCTCTAACGTTCGTCTGGTCATCCGGCAATAAATCCTCCCTGGGCTTCGCACTGCAGACCTTCAGCTGGCTCTCAGAACAGGGGAGGCTTCCTCCCGGCTCCAAGTACAGGACGGGGCTGACCAGGTTCTTCCTCATGCTGAGCACCTTCATGCTCCTGCTGGGAGGTTTGTTAACGGTCTACGCCCTGTTCAGGGAGTCCACGAACTCCTACTTCATCGCGGCCCTCCTCGTCTTCCTGGCCCTGGCGTTCTACGAGATAGGCTTCCTGGTCACGGAGGCCCCCAGGTCCCTGAGCCTGTCCTTCGCCATGGGGGATGGGAAGGCCTGGGTGAAGTGGGGAGAGGGCGTGGGTAAATACTTGGATGTGGCGCTGGTGGTCCTCCTCATAGCCGCGGGGATAGTCAACAGGCTCTTCTTTGAGTACGAGCCTGGGCCACCCAGGAGGCCCCCCAGGAGGAGGAAGGCGGGGAGGTACTGGTGGTGATATCCGAGCTGGAGGCCAAGCTGGAGAGGGCCAAGGAGATCGCCCGGATGAACGGGAGCGAGGCTCTCATGCTCCTGAGGGAGGTGGCCGAGGCTGCCGTGCGCGAGTTCGCCCCGGACTGGGATCCGGATGAGGAGAGCTTGGCGGAGTACGCTGCTTCCAGGAGGTACCCCGACTTCTTCCACGAGATGGCCGACAGGATAGAGGGGTCTTGGAGGTTTGTCATGGAGGCGGGGCCTGAAGACGTGCTGGGAGCCATCTCGTCCACCGCCTTCCTGCTCGAGGTGGTGAGGAGGCTCGGGCCCGTCCAAGAGGGTGAGAGAAGGAACTAGAAGGAGTAGCTAGATGAACCTTATGACCTCCTTCCCGCCTATTATGGCGTATATTTCCACGAACCTCTCGAAGTGAGTGCCCCTGAGCTTCCTCATCAAGATCTCCTCTATCTGGAAGGTACCGCTGGGGTCCCTCATGTGGACCTCTATCCTCAGGGGTTTCTCTTCCCCCTTGGTTATCTCGACCTTCTGAATCGCAAGCGCCGAATACTTGTGAATGTCATGACCACCCAGCCTGAACGGGAGTCTTGCCCTTTCCTGCTCCATGTCGCACCCGTCAGCCGTAGCCACCACCCCGGCCTCTATGCTCGTGGGCTCGAACCTGCCCATGTGGCACATTATCGCCTCGTATATCATGCTGGCTATCTTGACGGCCTTCCCTTGGTCGTCGTACACCATAGAGGTTATCTCCTCCACGAAGGGTCTAGCCAGCATCACCCCCAAGAACTCGTGCTGATCCCTGTGAACGGAGTTTCCTATGTCGTGGAGGTAGCTGGCCACCATCACTATCAGCTTGGAGTCCTCGAAGTCCCTCCAGTCCTCGGTCACCACTATCTCGGGGCCCAAAATGTCCAGGATCTTCAGAGAGTTCCTGGTGGTTATCATGGCGTGGGTAATCCCGTGGTCGTTGTACTTGAGCCTGTGGACGAGCACTATGTTGGACATCTCCAGCAACCCCCTTATCCTCTCATTGCTCCTGAGGTAGTCGTAGACCTGAAGGAGCCTGTGAGAGCCGTTCAACCTGCTCATGATTTCCTGGTCGAGGGTCTGTTCCAGCGCGTTCATAAAAGATGGGGAGTGGAACCGCCTTTTAAACTTACCCGGATTCCCCGGCGATTCCCATCCTCCTCAGGGCGTCGGCTATCATCTCCTTGGGGGGATAATCATGGTAGCCGCCCTTCCACTTGTAGATCCTGCTGCAGGTGGACTTGTAGACGCCCCTATCCTTGAACGATGGGTCCACATCGACTCCGTTTATCCTGACGGTGGGAACGCCGAGCACCCTGTGCTGGGCCGCCTCATCATCGTTGGCTAGGAGGACCTCCTCCAGCTCATAATCCTCCAGCCCCACCTCCCCGGCTGCCTTCCTTATCTCCTCGATCACCGGCTCCCTCGGGCACTCAGGCGTGTAGTAAACAGTTATCCTCACCCTGGAAGCCATCACCAATAATCCCGGCTCGCATATTTTTATGTTTCCTCGCTGGGTGAAAGGATAGGATCCAATCGGCAGAGGGAGGGTGATGGACGATCCTTCTCGGCATCAGGCCTTCCAAACCCCTCACCAGGGTCGGGGCTCACCTGATTGATCTTTCAATCATCCTGATGATCTACCTCCCGCTCGCCCTGCTGTCCGAGCCCCTCCTGGGAGATCTGGGATTCCTCGGGCTCTCCCTCCTCTCATCCCTCTTCCTCGTCATCTTCGTGGCGTACTTCCTGCTGTTCGAGGGACTGACCTCCACCACCCCGGGGAAGAGGTCCCTCGGGCTCTGGGTCATCTCCTTGGAAACGCTCTCTAGGGCCTCGTTCGCTGACTCGGCGGTCCGCAACCTGCTGAGAGTGGCCGACGCTCTCACCCTCTACCTGGCCATCCCCTTCACTGGAAGCTTCAGGATGGGCGACCTTGCAGCATCTACCGTGGTGGTATCGAGGGATCTCCTCCAGCTCGAGCTGCCGGGGGGAAGATCCGAAATAGCTGAGGACATGAGGAAGGGCATAATCGAGGCCCTCTCCTACGAGCTCATGAGCATCGATGGCTGGGAAGGGATGATCGGCCCCGGAACATCCACCTCTGCTGAGGCTGGGGGAGTAGGCTACTCGCTCCCGGGCGTTCCCGATGAGGTCTTAAGGGCCGCCGTGGCCCTGGCCAGGAGACCCGGGCTCTCCACGAGGATCCTCGGGATCGAGGGGATAATCAGGGTGTATGAGAGGGCGTCGGAGCTCTGCTATCACATGGAGAGCCGGGAGATCCTGAGGAACAGGGCCACCCTGATGAGGGCAATCGTGAGGGAGCCGAGACGAGAGTTGAATCCCATTGGGATTTTCACCAGGGGTCCGGATGAGTTCAGAAGGCTCGCTCCTTACTTCCTCACCTCCCTCGCCCTGTTCCTCGCGTCACTGGTGGCAGCCTACGGCTACAGACCGTCCTGGCTGGAGGCGATCCTGAGGGAGCTCTTCGGTAGGGGAGAGACTACCACTGGGATCAACCCGGCCCTCCTCTCGCTGCTGATCCTGATGAACAATCTCAGGGTCGCCCTCACCGTGGTGGGAACGGCCCCCTTGATAGTGCTCTCCCCCCTGGTGCTGGCCGCCAACGGGGCGATGGTGGGCTTGGTGATGGCCATATCGAAGATGGGACCGCTCTCGACCCTGGGCTACATACTGCCCCACGGGGTCCCGGAACTGACCGCGATATTCACGTCGACATCCATAGCCCTTTCCGCCATAAAGGAACTGCTGCTCCCCAGCTCTGGGGGCAGGCTGGAGTCGGCAGGCAGGGTCGTGAGGGGATCGCTGAACGCCTTGGGGCTGGCGGTGATCCTCATCATCTACGCCGCCCTGGTGGAGGGCTTCATCACCAGGAAGCTCGGCGGCGACCTGGCGTCGGCCCTGGCGTTCTCCATCATCGAGGCCATCGTCATATACACCTACCTGCTGATCGCGGGTCGTGGAGGGACTAGCACTCCCTCCCAAGCCCCTTCAGGAGATCGCTCTTCGTGACTATGCCCGCGATCCTCCCCCTCTCCTGAACGAGGATCGCCGGGTAGAGGAGCAGCATCTCCCTGAGCAGCGAGAGGGATGCATCGGAGGGCAGGATGGGAAACGCCTCATCCATGACCTCCTCCACCCTGCTGCCTGGGGATATGGAGGAGAGCCTCCTGATCAGCCCGTCCTCGGTCACCGAGCCCAGGACCCTCTCTCCCACCATGACTGGGAGCTGGGAGATGCCCCGCTCCTCCATTATCTCTATCGCCCTCCCCACGGTGTCCGCGGGCGAGATCCTCACCACCGGGGAGCTCATCACCTCCGCAGCCTTGGTGCACCCCCTCCTGCGTCTCGCCACCTCAAGGGCCTCGAAGATCCTCACGGCCACCTCGTAACTGGGAACGATCTGGCCCCTCTCCACCTTGGATATCAGCGACTGGCTCACCCCGGCCATCCTGGCCAGCTCCCTCTGGCTGAGACCGAGCGCCCGTCTCTCCCTAGCTATGGAGGAGAGATCCCTCATTGATTCCGATCGGAATATCAGATTACTTAAAATTATTACCGGCAATTCCGGGAATCCTCATGCCCGAATTCATCCCCCTAGAGACTCCAATATACATGACGGCCACTTTTCAGAATCCCCTCCCCGATGGTGGCCCCAGCCTCTCCGACCGGGGGCTCGACCTGAAGTACTCGAGGGAGGAGAACCCCACCGTCAGGAAGCTGGAGAGGTTGGTGGCCTGGCTGGATGGTTTCGAGGATGGGCTGGCCTTCAGCAGTGGAATGGCAGCCATCTCGACCCTGCTCCTCTCCCGGGCCAGGAAGGGGGTGATGGTAGGGGTCGACGCCTACTCGGCCACAATCTCGCTGGCGCTAGACCTCAGGGACATGGGCTTCAGGGTGAGGTTCGTCAGGATCGACGAGATCGTCGATTCCATCTCCAGGGATTACGGACTCCTCCTGGTGGAGACCATCACAAATCCAATGCTCCGGGTCCCGAACCTGGCCTCCATCTCCGAGAGGTGCGACGAGCTCGATGTGGAGCTGGCCGTGGACAACACCTTCGCCTCGCCCGTGCTCCTGAGACCGGGAGGGCTGGCGAATCACTCGATTCAGAGCGCCACCAAGTATCTGGCCGGTCACAACGATGTGATAGCCGGGACGCTGACGTCGGACGAGCTGAGAGACCTCTGGGAGTGGAGGAGGAAGCTCGGAACCATCCTGGATCCCTTCAGGTCCTTCATGGTAATCAGGGGTCTTCACACTCTCGAGCTCAGGGTCAGGAGGCAGTCCGAGACGGCCATGAAGGTGGCGAGGTTCCTGCAGGATTGCGAGCTGGTCGAATGGGTTACTTACCCGGGACTGGAATCCCACCTGGATCATCCCGTCGCCAGGGAGCTGTTCAACGGCCTCTACGGTGGGGTCATCACCTTCATCCCCAAGGCGGATCCGGACAAGGTGCTGAGGAACCTCAGTGTCGTGAGGCCGGCCCCCAGCCTGGGAGCACCGAGGAGCCTGGCGAACAGGCCCTGGTCATCGGCCTCATCCCTCCCTCCCGACTTGGTCAGGTACATGGGGATCCGGGAGGGGGTCATCAGGCTCTCGGTGGGGCTGGAGGATCCCGAGGTGATCATCGCCGATGTCGAGCGAGCCCTGAAGGCTGCTCGATCCCCTTCAGGTGAGGTCCCATCCTTATTAGCTGGTGATCCACATTACTAATGTGAAGAGGCCTCCGGCGATAATACTGGCCGCGGGAAAGGCCACGAGGATGAGACCCTACTCCTTGGAGGTGCCCAAGGCGCTGTTCGAGCTGGCCCCCAATCTGACGGTCCTGGATCTCACCCTCCGCTGGCTGAGGGAGGAGGGCATCGACGAGGTCGTTATAGTGACCAGGCCCAGCCTGGCCAGGTTTTTCGTCGAGAGGTACGGGGACAAGGTGAGGGTCGTCACCACCGACAGGGAGGAGGGATTCGGCAACCTCTACTCCTTCCTCACCGGGGTCGAGGCCGTCGACAGTTCCGAGTTCCTCGTCCTCATGTCCGATCACATCTTCGAGCCCGAGATACTGAGGAGGATGCTGAGGAAGGGGGGCACTAGGGCGTTCACCCTGTCCCTGGACAGGAACCCTCCATGGGAAAAGCTGGAGGAGGGCCTGAAGGTGGTACTGGAGGACGGGGAGGTCAGGGAGGTGGGGAAGGACAAGGTTCCCCACTACGGAATAGACACGGGAATATTCTACTGCACGGAGAGGGCCGAGGAGATAGCCAGGGAGACTCTGGAGGAGAAGGGGTATGATGCCACAATAGCTGACGCCCTCAGGAGAGCCATAGCATATGGGGAGGTCTCCTACGTCGACGTGACCGGGCTCCTGTGGATGGACGTGGACACGCCGGAGGAACTGGAAGAGGCCAGGAGAGTCCTTCCGCTCCTCCTGAGGAGGAGCCTCGTGAAGCCGGGTGACGGGCCGGTGTCCAGGTACATAAACAGGCAGATCTCCACCAGGGTGTCGGTCCGCCTCTTCCTCAGGGGCGCGTATCTGAGCCCCAACCTCATATCCTTGCTCGCGTTCTCCCTGATGCTCTTGGCTGGGGTTCTGATATACAGGGGCATGCTCATAGCGGCGGGCCTCCTCATCCAGGTCTCCTCCATCGTGGACGGCATGGACGGCGAGATAGCCAGGCTCTTCGGTACGACCAGCAAGTTCGGAGGCCTCCTGGATGCTTTCCTTGACAGGTACTCCGACCTGATAGTGGTGTCGGCCGTGGGCGCCGTCGCGGGTTTCTCCAGTCCGTGGGAGCCTTTTATCTTCGGACTGGCCGCCGGTAATGTTTTCATCACAAGCTACGTCTCCCACCTGGCGGGGTGGAGCAGCGACAGGGTGCTCAGGCTGAGAGCCTGGAGTCCGGCCGGGAGGGACGTCAGGCTCCTCGTCGCGGCCGCGACCGTCGCCCTAGGGATGATGTGGCCATTCCTCTGGTACATGGCAACCGTCCCCTTGGCCTTCTCCGCCTACATGGTGATCGCTTCCAGGATGCCGGAGAAGCCCATCAGACTGGAGAGGAGGAGTCCCAGGCCGGAGGTCAGGGTGAGGAGGGTGAGAAGGAAGTTAACCCCCCTGGAGGCGAATCTGAGGGTCTTGATATCCTCCTCAGTGAAGCTAATCATATGGGTGGTCATCCTGAGGCTCCTCTACGGACTCGTGGCCGACATGAAACCTCTCAACGTCCTGGACCTCCGGGTGAGCCCAGTCACCATCCTCAACGCGGCGGAGTTCATAGTGGTGGTGTACTTCGGCTACAGGATCCTCCTCTCTGCCAAGTCCCTGCTGGACCTGCTCAGCAAGTGGCTGGTCAGGGAGATGGGACTGGTGACGGAGGCGGCGGTGAAGAGGGCCCTGGCGGACATCTTCTACATCATAATAATATCGGCCCTCATAGCCTTCGTCCCCGGCTACCTGGAGGGAATCCCACTGGGAGGCGTGGTCTCCAAGGTGGCCCTGCTGGTGCTTCTCTTCCTTTTCCTCCTGTTCTTCTACGATCTGGCGAAGCTGTTCTACAGGAGCTTCAAGGGGTTCTTCGACAGGCAGATAGCGAGGATAGC
>JALWYH010000079.1 GCA_027078475.1 Thermoproteota archaeon | reverse complement strand
CGCCAGGCTCTCGTCGAGCATTGTATCCCTACTCCAGGCACCCCTACTGTGGAACGCTCTATACTACTATCTGGAGCCAGACATGTCAATCATTATCGCGACCTGGCTGATCGCAGAGTTACCAGTACTAGTCACCGTATGCATGACACTATGCTGGCCGGAGGCTTATGCGAACCCATGCTTCACCGGTCGGCTATTCAAGCTCACAGTAGTCACGGCTCCTTCCGCCGCCTCGCTGCTCCCCCTGGGAGTATGCGCCTTACTCCAGGGTGCTAGTCCTTGGCCGGGAGTAGCAGTCATGGCTGCGGGCGTTGTTTTAATATCTGCGCCAGCCCTGCTATGCGTTTCTAGGAAAACTTAAAAAGGATAATCTCTGGGTTAAGTCGCGGTGGTAAGGGCCTGTAAGGGCTACCACTGCCGCTTGGGTACATGCTTAGAGCATAGAAGATATAGCCCCGAACCGTTAACGGGGATACCACAAGAGGATCTCTGTCCGACAGGCTATGGGGCTCGGATATTGAGGGTTTAGGTGAATGGTGTGCCCGTGAAGGCTGCTATACTCGCAGGCGGGAAAGGTACCAGGTTCAAGCCTTACACGGATATACTTGCCAAGTCGATGATGCCCATCGGTGAGGGGGAGAGGCCCCTCATAGAACACGTCATATCATGGCTCTCCCGCCACGGAGTGAAAGACATCATACTCCTCATAGGCCACCATGGCAACCAGATAATCAACTACTTCCGTGACGGTGACAGGTGGGGAGTTAGGATAAGGTATAGTGAGGATGACAAGGGTTATACGGGGACCGGAGGGTCCCTCCTGAGAGCATATGATAGAGGCCTCGTAAGGGGCAGTGACACAGTACTAATATGGTACGGCGATATCCTAGCCAAAGTAAACGTCCGAGACCTACTCGAGAAGCACACCCAGAGCAAAGCCGATGCAACAATAGTAGTGGCAACTAGGTACAGGCTACCCGTAGGGGTAGCCGAGCTTGAAGGAGACGATATAGTAAGGCTCGTGGAGAAGCCGTGGTACCCGGTGAAGGCAACGATAGGAGTCCTCGTACTAGAAGCCAGGATACTAGGCGGAGTTGGCAGGGTGCTCGGGAAACAATTCGACATAATGTCCGACCTAATACCATACATGATCCGGGAAGGCATGAGGGTTAAAGCCTATCAATACGATGGCCCTTGGTATGACGTGGGGAGCATGGACAGGTACGCTAAGCTGTCTCCGCGAAAGCTAAGGGAGGAGTTCGGCGACTTTATCGTATAGGTATAGTTGGTCGAATTGGACGGATTATCAATTGTAACGGTAAATTATAACTCG
>JALWYH010000078.1 GCA_027078475.1 Thermoproteota archaeon | reverse complement strand
CACGGCGAAGAAGAGGCCCTCCCCGCTGAAGAGTATGGACTTCACGCCCCCGACCCTCTCTATGTCGAAGTCGACCGAGTCCTCTATAGCGACCAGGTGGCCTGTATCCACCTTGAGGACCTGATCGGGCTTCAGGTCGTACTCCATGAAGTCGCCGGCAGCGTGAATGAAGACCTTTCCCACGCCCCTCACCCTCTCCATTATCAGCCCCTCACCGCCGAACAGGGCCGCTCCCAGCTTCCTGGCCATTCCGGCTGTGACTTCCACCCCATCTTCGGCGGCCAGGAAGCCGCCCCTCTGTATCAGGTACTCCTTGGAGCCATCCAGCTCTAGGACGGCGATCTTGCCGGGGGCGGTGCCGGCGAAGGACACGACCCCCGGTCCACCCTCGGCCGAGAACTCGGTGACGAAGAAAGTCTCCCCGGCTATGGCCCTCTTCAGGCTGGCCATCAACCCGCCACGGGCCTTCACATCCATCCTGATGTTGCCGGACATGTGGTTCAGCGCCCCGGCCTCGGCGTATATCCTCTCGCCGGGGGACAGCTCTATGATGAGGACCTGCAGGTTATCTCCCACTATGCTGTACCTCATGCTCCCCTCATCTCGTGTGGGGGCGCCTTATAACGGATCCCCCCGGGATCACGAATCCGAGCCAGTGCCCTTGGATCCGTGGAGGACCTCCCTCAGCAGGCACAGGGGATCGGGGATTATCATCCTCACCCCCCTCCTGTACTCCTCGTAGTCCCTCCCGAACTTCTCCATGGCCTCCGGTTCCTCGACCCTCTTCAGGAACAGGACTATGCTCGTCCATATGGAGGCGGACAGGAGGAGGAAGGTGAGGGGGCCGCCGACCGCCAGTCCCAGGGACGTGATGAAGAGGCCTATGCCGAAGTGGTGGGGATGCCTGACACAGGAGTAGATGCCATGTGTCACGAGCCTCGTGGTCCAGCCCCACTCCTCCGGTTCCCCGAACTCCCTCAACATCCTTCCCGAGGTCCTGAGGATCAGGACAGCCAGGACCATCCCGAGGACTCCGAGCAGTCTCAGGGAGATCGGCATGGTCAGGTGGTAGAGCGAGTCGAGGGCCAGGCCGATGGCTAGGGAGGCGCCCACCACCCCGAGCCAGAGGAAGAACCTCCTCTTCACCTTCTCCATGTATCTCCCGGGGATGGGAGGTAGGGGAGCATAAAAATCAGCATCAGTAGCGAGAGATCGCGTACAGGAGGGCTGATCCCAGGGCCCCCAGGCCGGATATGAGCAGCAGGGGACCGGCCACTCTGACGTCGTAGCCCTTCTCCGCCCAGTTAACGAAGAAGACGAGCATGAGAATCGACTGAGCGAGGAAGATCGACGAGGTAGCAACCAGGAGCTTCCCCACCGGGGTGTCCCTCAGGGGGGAGTAGTTCCTGAGGGTCATGATCAGGAATATCGCCTGAAGGAGGGCCAGCAGCAGGTCCAGAATCCAGAACGGCCCCATCACCAAATCACCGTCCCAGGAGCGATTCGACGATGCTCCAGTTCTCCTCCAGGTCCTCCGAGAGGAAGTATGGAGCCCCGTACCTTTCCTCCAGCCTTACGATCAGACCATGCTTTTCTAGGACGTCCAGGTGGTGCTGAACCGTCCTGTAATTCAATCCCAGCTCCCTCGCCAGCTGATTCGGGTTCATGGGTCTACTCCTCAGGGCCAAGATTATCCTCATCCTCGTCGGACCTCCCCTCGATCCACTCAGCAACCACAGCAGGATCTTCCTCATCCTCGGCGAACCGGGCATCGGCTTCTCCCATGTCGCGGAGGGTAGACTTTAAATCCATTGACACTATGCGGGCGAACCTCACTAAATAAAATATTCGATGTCGCCCGATGAAGGTGCATTCACCCGAACTAACCGGGAATTCCTACATTATTTATGTATAATTTTGGCATCATGTTCGAATGAGTTGTGATCGCCATTTAATTGAGGGAGGAGGGCTGCCAGCCCATGAGGATCTGGATCGCGGCCGCGGTGATGATCGTGATCCTCGCCGCCGGCCTGGCATATCTGATGTTCACTCAGACCGGGAAGCAGGCAAGCTCGCCTACAGCTCCCACCATGACCCCGGCGGTGGAATGGAAGCCGGACGGGAAGGTGAGTGAGGGGGAGTACCAGGGCGAGGTCGAGCTCGCTGGGGGCAGGTTCAAGGTCTACTGGAGGAGCGACGGGGAGTACCTCTACATGGCCCTCGTGGGCAAGACGGAGGGATGGGTCGCGATAGGGTTCGAGCCAACCGTCAGGATGAAGGACGCCGACATGGTGATAGGATGGGTCAAGGGAGGCAAGGCATACGTGGTCGACGCCTTCTCCACGGGTGAGACGGGTCCCCACCCGCCGGATACCAAGATAGGGGGGAGCAACGACATACTCGCCTACGGGGGAAGTGAGGGTAACGGGGTCACAGTGATAGAGTTCAAGAGGAAGCTCGACACGGGCGACAAGTATGACAAGCCCTTGGTCCCGGGCAGGACCGTGAAGTTCCTATTCGCCATGGCGGACTCGGACCAGTTCACCAAGAAGCACAACGTGGCCAAGGGGTCGGGCCAATTCGTCCTCAGGGGCTGAGAGATCCTCTCCCCGGGACATAGGGTAGGTGGGAGGCT
The DNA here is from genome assembly GCA_027078475.1 of Thermoproteota archaeon. Lineage (GTDB taxonomy): Archaea > Korarchaeota > Korarchaeia > Korarchaeales > Korarchaeaceae > Korarchaeum. The sequence goes on along the minus strand of JALWYH010000078.1, from coordinate 2,395 downwards.
CCGTACCCGCCCGCCACCCAACCCACCTTCTCATCCTCTCCCTATTCCTCATTTCCTCTCCCGATTCCGACCCGGTTCAGATCAGTCCAAGCAGAATAGCTCAGAGCGGATCCACGGTCCGCCATTCTCCTACCGAGATGATGGAGTGCTTCTTGGATCTGGATCGCAGCGGGTAATCGCTCGGATTCCGGCCGGGTCACGCCAGGAGGAAGTACGAGAAGCCTATGAGGTCCGTCGCCGTGTGGGCCAGGATCAGCGGAGCCAAGCTCCGCCTCCTAGTGTAGGCCAGGCCGTAGGCGAGGCCTATTATGAAGACGAACAGGACATGCAAAGGGGACACGTGCCAGAGGGCGAAGGCGACGGCCTGGATGAGTACGGCTCGGCCCTCCGTGGTGAACTTCTTCAAGCTCTCGATCCCGTATCCCCTCCAGATCACCTCTTCGAAGATGCCAGCCGTGAAAGGCGCCACCAGCGCGTTCATGTACCTCGCCCAAGGTGGGAGCATCCTTATAACGCCGAAGAACCATCTCGACCCGTGATAGGAAAGGATCGGATACTCGATGAAGAAGAGGGCCTCTGCCAGCAGGATGAGGGAGATTATCAGAGGCGCGTCCCCCCACCGGAGGTCGTACGAGAGCTTAACCCTCCTCATGAGGATCACCCCGAATGAGACCTGGACGGCGATCATGAAGAGGGATTGATAGCTCCAGATGTAGGTGTAGAAGAGCTTCACTGCATCATCCGGGCTAGTAATCCAGAGCTCCCGGGGGACCAGGGTGTAGGTGAAGAAGGAAGCCGCCAGATTCAGGATGAATGGAGCGAAGAGGACCAATAATATGCGTCTCTCATTCATCTTCATTTAATATGACCCCACGAAGATTAAAAATCGTTCGCGCGGCGAGGGCGGCGCGGCGGGGTCAGCTCAGCAGGACCGCCAGCACGCCCGAGAGGAATATCCCGTCGAACACTCCAGCTCCTCCTATGCTCACCAGCCCGCTCCCTATCTTCTCCACTTCCCTGAGCCTCAGCAGGTCCGCCCCTATGAGGGTCCCTAGGGTCCCGGATACGTAGGCGCTGACCCCGGCGAAGTGAGGGGCCAGCAGGATTGATGAGAGCGCCGCGGTCACGGGGGCCACGTAGAAGGGCATCACTATCCCCACACCTCTGACCGGCCTGCTGAAGGCGTAGCTCACCAGCGTCACTATGATTAGGGAGGCGATAATCCCAGGCCTGGGGCCAACCCTCGAGAAGAGGTAGAGGGAGAATGCCGTGGGGATGAGGGCCCCTCCCAGGTTGACGGCTATCACGACCCTCTTCTCTATCTTGACCGGCGGGAGCTTGACCCTGAGGAAGAGAACCTCGACCTCGTCCACGATCTCGTAGGTCCTCTTCTCCCACACGGGGATGTTCACCGCGCTCCCCACCAGCGTGGAGAGCAGGAGTATCCACGTCTGCCAGGGGGCGAGACCTATCTTCGTGAAGGCCCTTCCCACCATGCCCAGGAAGAGGAGGAGAAGTATGGGTAGCAGGAAGAGGAAGAGGAGCATTACCAGCATCATGGCGAGCGGGTAGTACACGTAGGACCTGTCCACATGGCTCGGGGGAGTTGGGGAATAATAAATGTCCCGATGGGCGACGAGCTGGTTCGCCGGATGGACGGTGAGCGTTAGGGCCTCCACGCGCGCAGCTATCTCCGACCAAGACCCTCGAGGAAGGATAGCTCCTCCTCACTCAGTTCTATCTCAGCAGCTTTGGCGTTGCTCCTGAGCTGCTCCAAACTCTTGGCACCTGGGATCGCGACTACTCCTTCCTCCCTTATCACCCAGGCCAGGGCGAGCTGCGCCGGGGTCGTTCCCCCTCCCTTCCTAGCCGCCAGCTCCTTGAGCCTCTCGACCACCGACCAGTCTATCCTCCCGTAGAGGCGCCAAATGTTTAGCCTCCTCTGAGTCCCCCTGGGCATCCTCCCCGGCCCGTACTTCCCAGTGAGCAATCCCTGTGCAAGGGGGCTGTACGCTATTATCGTGATGCCCTCCCTCCGGCAGTGGGGTATCAGGTCCCTCTCGGGATCCCTCTTGAGGAGGTTGTACTCGATCTGGTTGCTGGCCAGGTCGTGCCTCTGGAGGTAGCTCCTAGCTTCCTCCATCTGCTTCAGGGAGAAGTTGCTCACGCCGATCGCCCTTATCCTTCCCTCCTCCAGCTCCCGCTCCAGCGCCCTCATCGCGCCCTTCAGGGGGAATATTGGGCTGGGCCAGTGGATCTGGTAGAGATCCACGTACCCAGTGTTCAGCCTCCTCAAGCTGTTTCTCAGGGCCTTCAGGACCCCGGAGACGGTTACCCTGTACGGGAAGACCTTTGTGGCTATCACCACCTCCTCCCTGTCGATGCTCTGCAACGC
>JALWYH010000077.1 GCA_027078475.1 Thermoproteota archaeon | reverse complement strand
GGTGGAGAGGGTGGGGGTGGAGATCAAGTTCGGGGACTCCTGGATGGGTAGCAGGGACCAAATAATGAGGCTGTCCGAGGCCCACCCCCTCCTCCTGATAGCGGTGACCGACACCGACCCCGAGGTCCTCTCGGAGGTCGAGGCGGAGGTGAGGAGGGATGGCAGGTCCTTCTCAATACTGCCGGTGGATCCGCACCTGATAAGGGTGGCCCACCTGATGAGGGAGGAGAGGGCTCTCCCCTTCCTGAGGGAGAGGGGGAACTTCGAGAGGGACCTGCCGGAGGTGCTGAGCCAGCTCCTGGTTCCATCGTCGGTGGCCCAGACGAGTGGGGAATCGGGGATTGACAGGGACGCCCTGCTCAGGAAGGCATCCTCTGTGGTTCTGAGCTCCTTGATAAGGGAGCTGAGGGGGGCTAAGACCTACAAGAGGATGTCGACGCTATCCAACGTGATAGTGGCCAGCGTGGATTCCGTCTTCAGGGGTGCTGGGGTCGAGGCTCCCGTCATGAGTCCGGGAACCGTGAAGATGGTGATAAGGGTCCTGGTGAGGGAAGGCGTTGGGAGGCTCTCCAGCACGGGGAAGAGCCTGGTGCTCAGCAGGGAGGCTAGGCTCGTCTTGGAAGAGGTTGAAAGAGACGAAAAGAGGAGAAGAGGGGTTGAGGCGGTGATCTACGATGTCCTGAGCAGGGGGATGATCGGTGAGGCCTCTTTAACTCCCTGATGGCCGAACTTTCGCGCGCGAGTGTAGTCTGGCCATCGAAGCGTGCACCGGGGCACTAGAACCTCAATCTCCAGAGAATTCCAGTCAGCATTTTCCTCCTTACGGTTGGGAGCGTCCCTTCGAGCTTAAACAGCCCGGGTTCAACCTCGGCGCGCCTTCGGCCCAAATCTAGACCTCGCTCTCGTCGATCATCTTTGACACTCTCGAGGCTAGGTCGAGTATGCTGGCCAGCTTCTCCACACCTTCATCGGTGATCTCGTAGCAGGTGACGTATCTCAGGGCCCTCAGGCACCTGGTCCTCCTGACCAGCCCCTCGCCCTCGAGCACCTTCAGGTGGGATCCCAGGTTGCCGGGGGACATGCTCAGCGTTTCCTGGAGCTCCCTGAAGGATCTGTTACCCTCGAGAACCAGCAGGATCAGTATGCTCAGCCTCCTGGGCTGCACTACCACATCCTCATCCTGTAGCCTCCTGAGCAGGTGGGACAGGTCCATTCAGGTCCACCTTAGGTAGATGCTGATCCCCGCCAGGGCGTAGGTAAGGGAGATGAACAGGCAGCCCGATATCTCGGCGATGCTCGGAGGCAGGATGGTCATTACCGGAGCGGCAACGAGCAAGGAGACACCCACGAGCAGGCTCTCGAGGGGATTTCTGGTGAACAACCACATCAGGAGATTACCCGAACCGACGAATGCGAGGGCCGAGATAATCAGAGCCTGCTCCAGTCCCATCGAGGTTGCGGCCCAGTAGGCTAGGAGATCGATCAACACGGCCACCAGCCAGGCAAATATAGCCCTCTTCCTCTCCCTCCAGAATTCCTTCAGGTAGTCCTCCCTCCCGGCCAGCTTGAGGAGCACCTTCACCCTGGAGAAGTTCCTCGCAGTGTCCAGCCACACGATGAGGAAGACCGTGAACCAGAGCAGTCCCTCAGCGGGACCGATCTCATCGGGAGAGAGAGTCGACAGCAGCACCTCCTGGGCCATGCAGGCCAGAAACCCACCTACGGCCCATCCCAGGTAGATCCTAGAGAGGGTTATCCTGATCTGGTTGTTGACGTACCTCCTTATACCCTCGAGGGTCTCGACCAGTTCCCTTTCCCTGTCTTCCATCCCTTCATGCGCCTTGGGGGAAAGTAAAAAATTAGACCCAGCCTCTGAAATTCAGAGGGATCGCGGTGTTTTAAATCCCTCACCTACAAACATATTCCGATGAACGCGCTGGAGGTAGAGCGACTCACCAAGGTATACGGCGAGGTCAGGGCTCTCGACTCCGTGACATTCAGCGTGGTCGAGGGCGAGATCTTCGGCCTGCTCGGACCCAACGGATCGGGCAAGACGACCCTGATGGAGGTAGTAGCCGGGATAAGGTCGCCGACGTCCGGATCTGTCAGGGTCTTCGGGCTCGACGCGTTCAGGCGGAGGGAAGAGGTCAGCAGGCTGATAGGCTTCAACCCCCAGGAGACGATGCTCTACGGGGATCTCAGTGGATGGGAGAACCTGAGGTTCGTGGCCGCCCTCTACGGGCTGGATGGGAGGGAGTTCAGGGAGAGGGTCAAGGAACTCTCGGAGATCCTCGGGATCAGGCATTTCCTTGACAGGAGGGTTGACAGGCTCTCCGGTGGTCAGAGGAGGAGGATAAGCCTCATGGCATCGGTCCTCCACTCCCCGAGGCTCCTCATCCTGGACGAGCCCACTGTAGGTCTTGACCCGGAGGCCAGGAGGGACTTCTGGGACGTGATATGGAGGCTGAGGGACGAGGGGAGCACGATCCTGCTCAGCACCCACTACATGGAGGAGGCCGATGAGCTATGTGACAGGGTGGCCATAATCGACAGGGGGAGGGTAGTGGCGCTCGGGAGGCCGGAGGAGCTGAAGAGGAGGCACGGGGGAACGGCCAGGGTGATAGTCTACCCGAAGCTGAGGTTGCTCGAGGAGGTGGAGAGGGTCCTCAGGGAGATGGGCCTCGAAGTGACCAGAACCGGGGATGGGCTGGCGGTCGAGACCGGGAATCCGGAGGAGCGCGTCCCCCGGCTGACGGCCTACCTCTCCTCGAGGGGATTGAGACCGGAGAGGATAGAGATAAGGAGCCCGACGCTCGAGGACGTCTTCCTGAACCTGACCGGCAGGCCCCTGGCGGAGGTGATGGGATGAGGCTCAATCCCGCACTGGAGGTGGCGAGGAAGGACCTGCTCTCCTTCTTCAGGAGCAAGTCCACCCTGTTCTGGACCCTCGCCTTCCCCATACTGATGATGCTCCTCTTCTCGTCCATGTTCGGGGGCAGGGGAGCGATGTTCACGGTCGCTGTCGTTGATCGGGACGGCGGTACCATCTCGAGAGCCTTCCTGGATGGTCTCAACTCCACCAACGTGACCCGCCTCATCTCCTCCGAGAGCGTGGATGAGGCCAGGAGCCTCGTGAAGGATGGCAAGGCGGATGCCCTTCTAATAGTGCCAAGGGGCTTCTCCGGCAACCTGACCTCGGGTTCGAGCGCCGAGCTCATCATCTACACGTCGGAGGACCCGCAGGTGAGGACCGCGGTCACGAACATGCTGAAGGGTTTCATAGATGCCTTCTCGGAGGAGTACAGGAAAAGGGCCCTCGCGGTGCTGGAGGAGCGCATGCCCCCCGAGATCCAGGGAGGGGGAATGAACCTGACCAGGAGGAGGGCGATAGACTACCTGCAGTCACTCGCGGAACCGGTCAGGCTCAGGATCGCATCGGTGGCCAAGCCGGAGGTGACCAGCGATACCGCGGCCTACTGGAAGGAGGAGGGTCACTGGGTGACGGTGATGCTGGCCTACACCCTCATATTCTCGGGGATGGTGGGCGCGGCGTCACTCCTCGCCTATGAGAAGCTCTTGGGGACCGTGAAGAGGCTGATCGCATCCCCGGCGTCGAGGTGGTCCCTCCTCACTGGGAAGCTCCTGGGGGGCCTGGCCATCCTCACGCTCAGCCAGGTGATCCTCGTGCTGCTGACCATCCTGTGGCTCAGGCCCGAGGTGAGCTGGACCCCCCTGATCATCCCCATCGTGGTGGCGGGCGACCTGGCCAGCCTAGGGCTCGGTCTCCTGGTGGTGGAGCTCTCTCCGAATCCGAAGGCTGCGAGCGAGGCGGTCACCACGGTAGGCATAATGTTACAGTTCGTGTCTGGGCTCTACTTCCCACTCAGCTTCTTGCCCGGTCCTCTGAGGTCCCTGGCGGAGGCCATACCCTTCACGTGGGCCGTCAAGGCTCTGGACGGTCTCATGGTGATGGGTGAGGGACTGGAATCCGTCATCGCGCCAGCAGCATACCTGGCGGTCGCTGCGCTGGTCTTCACCTCCCTGGCGTGGATCCTCTTCCCGAGATGGGCTCGGGTGGAGTGAGCTCAATCTAGGTCCTGCATCCCCTTCCCCTCCCTTTTACCCCTGTGCGGCCGTTTCGGGAGAGGGAGCGAGGGGGTTCTCCCTTGAATCGGATTCACGGCCCATCCTCATCCGTTCAGGTTCTATCTGCTCGAAGCCGGTAATTCCCTTTTATTGATGGGGTGAGGTATCCATCCAGATGGATGGGCCTGAAGAGCCGAGCGATGGATACGCTTGAGAGCGCGAGGGACTCGCTGGAGAAGGGACGTTTCTGGCTCGCATGCTTATCCGCGCACCAGGCTGTGGAATTCCACCTGAATGAGATCCTGCTGGATCTGGCGGGGGCTTACATGTTCACACACGATCTAAGGGTGCTGCTGGGCAGCCTGGGCGAGGATGCTACGGACCAAATCTTGGAGGTCCTAGACTATCTGAATCCCCACTACACCGCGTCTCTCCACTCCCTGTCGATGGACTACAGGGAGCGCACCGCAAGGAGGTGCCTCGAATACGCAGATAGGGTGATCGGATGGATGAGAGAGGGGCTAGGTAGGTAGGGCCCATCAGGAGGAGGCTGATGCGAGTATCCTCCTATGGGAGGTCATTCATGGAGTTCATTGAGGCAATCAGATCCGAGCTTCCCAGATACTCCGTGTTCCTCTTCGGCTCCAGAGCCACCGGAAGGCACAGGCCCTCGAGCGATTTCGACATCATGGTGGTGATGGAGGGTCAGTTCGACGATGCCGAGATGGCGGCTGAATTGCTGAGGCTCAGACCCAGCAGCATGCCGGTGGACTTGGTAGTCATCAGGAGGGAAGATATGGGCAGGGGGATGTTCGTCTTCTCTTGAGAGATTCCATCCTCCTGTACGATGGGCTAGGACTCTCCGAACCTCCCTCTCCGTGACGTGATGCACCATTCCGACCGGTATTGAGAGCCCGAGCGAGCCCCGACAGCGGCCGTGAATCGTCTTAATCGTCTTATCTGGTTAGGAGTGTCTGCCAGCGTATCTCAAGACGAGGGGACCGATCCCATCGGGCGCCTTGCGTGGGTGCCAATCCGCCGATGGGTCCTGAGC
>JALWYH010000076.1:3406-16929 GCA_027078475.1 Thermoproteota archaeon | reverse complement strand
TTCTCCGTCCACGCCCCACCTTCCGCCCATTCTCCCCCTCAATCTTCACCCTCCTGTTTGCGTACTCGCACACGTCCCTGAGGGGGCACTCGTCGCACCTCGGGTTTCTCGGCCTGCAGTAAACCCTTCCCAGCTTTATCAGGAGAAGGTGAGCTTTCAGGTAATCCTCCGGATCGAACAGTCTCATGAGCGCCCCCCTTATCTCCTCATAATCTCCGCTTCTCGATATCCCGAGTCTCCTAGCGACCCTGGTTATGTGCCTGTCGACGGCTATGGTGGGCATCCCCCTGGTGACGCTGAGCACCACATCGGCGGTCTTCGGACCCACCCCGGGCAGCCTCATCAGCTCCTCCCTAGCCTCCTCCACCCCCCTGTCCAGAATCCTCTCCAGCTTCCCTCCCCTCAGCAGGGAGGCCACCCTCTTTATCACCTTGGCCTTCTGCCTGTGGAGCCCAGCCGGCCTGAGGGCCTCCTCTAGCTCCCTCAGGCTGATCCTCTCTATCCCTTCGGGATCTATCCTGCCCAGCATCCCCTTCAGCCTCTCCATGGCCTTGGCCGTGTTCCTGTCGTTTGTGTTCTGGGAGACTATCGTGGTAACGAGCACCTCGAATGGATTGCGGGACTTCCCTGCCATGAGGGAGACGAACTCCTCCTCCCTGAATTCCAGGGATCCCTCCAGTCTCCTCAGTATGTCCTTGCCCCTCAGACCCCTCAACCCGACTCCTCCTTCAGCTTGGAGGCGAGCCTGCCCTCGTCCACCACGAACCTGTGGTGCTCACCATCGCCAATCAGCCTCTCCCCCCAGAGAGCCTCCACCCTGAACACGAGCTTCCTTCCCTCAACGCTCACGAGCCTGGTCCTCACCCTGACCTCGCTTCCCACCGGGGCGGGCGCCCTGTGGTGAACGCACACGTAGGTTCCCACCGTAGTGAGTCCCTCCTCGAGGTGGGGCTCAACCGTCCGGTGGCAGGAGATCTCCATGAGTGCTATCATGCTGGGCGTCGATAGGACCTTGATCCCCAGGTGGCCCGCAGCCATATAATCTTCGACCACGTAGGTGAACTCACCCTCCAAACCGGGCTTCAGATCCGGGGACATGACATCACCTCCTGATCAGGGGCACCAGCACAACGGCGGTCGAAACGATCAGTATGAGGAGGGTGGGCGGGAGGCCCAGAATGGGAGTCACGAGGGACTTCCTCGCCCCGTGGACCAGCGCCCAGTAGAGCCCTATAGCGAAGCCGGAGGCGAGGGACGCGATCGCGGCGTATCCCATGGAGCGACTCCTCCTCCCGTAGAACCATCCCACCAAGGTCACGGGTGCCAGGGGCAGCAGCAGGGCCGACGCCAGTACCGACAGGTCGACTATGAACCCGATCCTGAGGTAGGCCACGTAGCTCAGCACGGCTAGGAGGATCAGGATGGCAACTCTGCCCACGTTGATGGCCGTCCGGTCATCGCCGCCCACGTAACCCTGGTAGACGTCCCTGGAGGCGGTGGAGGAGAGGGTAAGGACTATGGCATCCATCGTAGTCATGGCCGCGGCCACTATGGAGGTGAAGACGAATACCGCTAGGGGAAGCGGGGCGAACCTCAGGAGGGTTGGGGTCACCCTGTCCACCACGTCCACAACTGGGACCCTCCCCACCTCGGACAGGGCCCTGCCCGCAAGCCCCACGGCGGTCACCATCACCGTGTAGGAGAGACCGAAGACGGTGAAGAGAGTGACGAGCCTCCTCAATGCCCTCTCATCCCTCGGGGTGTAGAGCTTCTGCACCACCTGGGGATTGGTCACGGCGAAGAAAGCCCAAGGGATCGAGTACGATGCGAAGACGAGGGGAGGCCACCTCATCCCTAGGAGTCCCTCCTCCGCCATCCTGGCCGCGCCCCTTGCTATGTCCTGTCCTCCCCAGAGGAAGAGCCACGCCACGAACCCCACCGCCGCCAGTATCATCCACAGTCCTTGGAAGAGGTCTGTGGAGGCGAGGCTCCACATTCCAGAGAGTCCAGTCCAGACCAGCGCCGCCACCACGCCGAGGATTATGCCCAGCCAGTACAGGCCGGGGGCCATCCCCTCGACCATCCTGCCCACCGCTATGAGTTGGGCCGAGGCGTAGGGTATCAAGGCCACCAGGTACATGAGGGCGACCAGCAGGGAGAGGGACCTCATGCCGTACAAGTCGGACACCATCTCGGCCGGACTGATCCAGTTCCTCTCCTTAGAGAGCCTCCACACCCTGGGGGCGACGTAGCTCAGCAGGAAGATCGTGGATAGGAGGTAGGTTATCTCGAATCCGAACGCCCCCACGCCCGTGGCGTAGGTGAGACCTACGAGCCCGACCATCATGAAGGCCGAGTAGGTTGTGGCAGCATAGGAGATGGCAGCCAGCACCCCTCCCAGCCTGTGCCCGGCCACGTAGTAGTCGGCAGTGGTCCTTATGCCCACCCTCTTGGATATGAGGGCTATGGCGGTCCCTAGCAGCAGGTAGATCGCCAGGGTCGCCACCGCTGCGGTCAGCTCCTCCAACCCTCAGCCCCCCTCAGGTAGAGCAGGGTCACGGCGAAGTGCACGAGGGTCAGCCCGAGCCAGAAGGCGTAGAGGATCAGACTCCTGCACTCCCTCAGCAGCGTGAAGGGAACGATGTAGGACAGGGCCAGGACCAGCAGGCTCCAAGCGAGGTAGAGTCCGTCCCTCATATCATATCAGCCCCCTAAGATTATCGTAGAACCTCAGCAGATCCTCCCTCCCCGATGGTTCGAACCCGACGTTCTCTATCACCCTTACCCTATCGAAGGAGGCCTTAAACTCTTTCAGCACATCGGTCTGGCGCTTTGCCATCGCGTCCAGCTCCTCGCATCCACATCTCCTCAGGAGCCTGTTCACGATCACCGTCCTGATGCGAATGCCCATCCCCTCCATCTCCCTCCTCATCCTGACGGTCAGGAGGTAGGACACCCTCTCGGGCGTCGCGACTAGGATCGGGGTGTGCGACTCATCGGTCAGCATCTCGAGGATCCCCCTAGCCAAGTCCCTCCACTCCTCTATCAGCTCGAGAGGATTCCTGAGACTGCTCCTCCTTCGCATCCTCTTGAGGAAGCCCCTCAGCCTCAAGTACATCCTGATGGCCTCGCTCATGTGTGAATAGAATTCCTCCTCTATTCTCAGAAGCCTCATGCTCCCGCTGGATGCTGGGGTATCCCAGACGATGAGGTCGTGCTCCCCTCCCCTCCAGTGAAGGTAGACCAAGTAGAGCATGAACTGATCAGCTATGCCAGGTGCTCCCGCCGCGTAATCTACGAAGTCCCTCCCCACAGGCAGGAAGGACGACACCACCTCGTAGACCTCCTCACCGAACCTCTCCCTCCACATTCGCTTCACAGCCTCCTCGTCGAACTGCGCCGCCCACAGATTCCTGAATCCGTCCACTCTGACGGGAGCAGGACCCAGAGAGTACTTCAGGACGTCGGATAGGGTGGGTGTGGGATCGGTGGTCAGGAGGAGGACGTCCTTCCCCTCCTCCTCGGATAGGCCAGCTGCGAGGGAGGCCGAGCAGGTGGTCTTGCCGGTCCCTCCCTTCCCCCAGAAGCTCACCAGCCTCATCCTGAGGGGGAGGAACCTACAGGGGAAAAGGCTTCCCATCAGGGGACGGGTCGACAGAATGAGCCCGAGACTCCCACCCGACCAGCTCGATTCTAAACGACGACGTCGGGAATAGAAAAACGAGATGACGGGAGAATGGGGAGGAGATGAGACAGGAAAATCATGGGGGGATCAGAGGCCAAGGTAGGCCTTCTTTATTCTCTCGCTTCCTTCCAGCTCCTCCTTGGGTCCGGAGAGAACTATCCTCCCCTGCTCTATGACGTAGCCGTAGTCCGCTATCTCCAGCGACATATGGACGTTCTGCTCCACTAGGAAGACGGTTAGCCTCTCGTCATCCCTCAGCTTCCTAACCACGTTCATTATCTCCCCCACCAGCTTGGGAGCGAGGCCGAGGGACGGCTCGTCCATCAGCAGGATCCTAGGCACGGCCATGAGTGCCCTCCCTATGGCAAGCATCTGCTGCTCTCCACCGCTGAGCGTGCCAGCCAGCTGATTCCTTCTCTCCCTGAGCCTAGGGAAGAGACTATAGACGAGGTCGAGGCTGCTGTCGAACTTGTCCCTGGCCCTCCTGGTGTATGCACCAAGCTCCAAGTTCTCGTACACCGTCAGATCCGGCCAGAGCCTTCTCCCCTCGGGCACCATGACTATACCCAGCTCCACCCTCTTGTGGGCCGGGAGCTTGGTCACGTCCCTGCCCTCCAGCAGCACGTTTCCCTTCCACGGGCGGAGGACCCCGCTGGTGACCCTGAGAGTGGTGGTCTTACCGGCCCCGTTGCTCCCCAGCATGACGGTGATGATCCCCTCATCAGCCTGCAGGTTTATGTCCCACAGCACTTGGGTCTCCCCGTATCCGGCGTCCACGTTCCTGAGCTCGAGAAGGGCCATCTCACTCACCACCTCCTTTTCTCTTCACGAACCTCAGGGCGTACCTCGGATCTCCCAGGTAGGCCGTGATCACCTCCGGGTTATTGGCTACCTCCTCCGGGGTGCCCTCCGCTATCTTCCATCCGAAGTGGAGCACCACTATCCTGTCCGCTATGTTCATGACCGCATGCATCACGTGCTCTATCATTATGATGCTCAGATCCCTCTCCACCTTGACCTTCTTTATGATCTCCAGGGCCTCCTCTATCTCCTTGGGATTGAGACCGGCGAGCACCTCGTCCAACAGGAGCAGCTCGGGCTCGGCCGACAGGGCCCTGGCCAGCTCGAGCATCTTCTTCTGCCTAAGGGTCAGCTTAACGGCGAACTCATCGGCCTTGTCTGCGAGGCCCACCAGCTCCAGCGAGCGGCGGGCTATCTCCTTCGCCTGACCTATTGTTATCTGATGGGCTCTCTTGCCGAAGAGGGCTCCCACCATGGCGTTCTCAAGAACCGTCATGTCGTTGAAGGGCTTGACTATCTGATGGGTTTTCGCTATACCCTTCCTAGTGATCACGTGGGGGGGCTTGCCCGTTATGTCCTCACCCTTGAATATGACCCTCCCCTCATCAGGCCTGTAGACCCCAGTTATGACATTGAAGAGCGTCGTCTTCCCCGCCCCGTTTGGGCCTATGAGCCCTAGGATCTCCCCCCTCCTCATGGAGAAAGAGACCTTGTTATTGGCCACTAGGCCGCCGAATCTCTTGGTGACCCCATCAACTACGAGTATCTCCTCCATGCGAATCACACCCCCATCTCATTCGAGCACGTCCCTCAACCTCACTCCCCTAACTCTGTACTTCCTAAGCAGTCCTATCAGCCCTTCGGGGAAGAAGAGGACGACTATGGCCACTATCACGCCCAGAATGATCAAGTTGACCCCCGGGTAGTGCACGAGCAGCAGGTCGTAGAGCTCGAAGTATATCAGGGAGCCGATCACCGGGCCTAGGACCGTCCCGAGTCCCCCTATCACTATCATTACTATCATGTCTATGCTGTGCCCCAAGTTGAAGAGGGTCTCATCAACCCCGCCACCGTTGAGGGAGAACAGGGCGCCCACCATTCCCGTGAAGAATCCAGCCAGGGTGAACGCCACTATCTTGTACATGGTCGTGGGGACGCCCAGCACCTCTGCTGCATCCTCATCCTCCTTTATCGCCGTCAATCCAACGCCGAAGGGCGACTTCCTGATGTAGTAGTTCACTGCCAGCAGTATGACCAGCGTCAGGAACATAGCGTTGAATACCAGGTCCTTCTCGACTATCCTGTCCGCTGGGAGAATTATCTGAGCACCGAAGAACTGCTCCGGGTTCAGCTCTGGCACCACGGCCTTGAACAGGTACAGGGCCGTGAAGTCTAGGCCTATGGTAGCGATGGCGAAGAAGGCGCCCCTGAGCCTGAGAACAGCAGCCCCCACGCTGGCAGCAACCGCGGCTGCGAAAAGTCCCGCCAGGACAGCCACCAGGAAGGCCCCCAGCCCGTAACCGGTGTTCTGAAGGTCCGCCAGCGGCTTGATGAAGTATACCATGAGCACGTAGGCGTATCCCCCGAGCCCAAGGAAGACCGCGTGGCCGAAGCTAACGTAGCCGGCGAATCCCATTATTATGTTCAGCGAGAGGGCTATCCCCATGAAGTACATCACTGTCATGATCGTGTCCAGCGTGCTCATCCCCATGATCCTGGCCACCAGTATTCCCAGAACCACGAACACCAGTATGAGGAGGGTGGGACTCTTCAAGTAGTGCTCCAAGGTGCTACCCTTTGTACCCATCTCGTTGTCGTGTCCCGCCGCCATGGGATCTCACCTCTTTCTCCCGAATATCCCCTCGGGTCTGAACAGCAGTATCAGTATGAGCACGATGAAGGCGGTGGATAGTGCCACCGGATCGCTTATCCTCGGATTGAAGAGGGATACGACCACCTTTGAGAACCCGTAGATCAGCCCGATTATTATCCCGGCGACCAGTGATCCGACTACGCTACCCAGCCCTCCCAACACCACCACCACGAAGCTCAGGGGGGCGTACTTGTGCGCTATCTCCGGTGTGACTGAGGCCTCAAAGAGAAGGACCATGAAGCCGGAGAAGACCGTCAACCCTATCCCTATTACGGTAGTGAGGAGCTTTATCTTCACGGGGTTTATCCCCACGAGGGAGGCCGCTTGGGCGTCCTGCATCACGGCTCTTATGGATTTGCCCAGTATGGTCCTATCCAAGAAGAGGTAGACGATGGCCACGCTGATCAGGGCTAGGGCGTCGGCCAGCAGTATATTGGTCCTTATGGTCGTGTCCAACACCCTGACGTAGGGCACTCCTATGCTCCAGAGCCCGAAGCCCCTAGGCTCGCTCCCGAAGGCGTAGTAATAGAAGTTGAGTAGGGCTATGCTAAGGGCGAACATCGCCAGCAGAGTGGACATCTCTATCTTCAGTGTGATTCTCTCGACCTTTCCCACTAGCTTGTGGAGGAGCGCCCAGTAGATGAGGAATCCAGCTACAAGCCCCACCAGCAGGGCTGCAAGCCCACCCACCAGGGGACTCAGTCCGTACTGGGTGAAGAGGATTATGGCCACATAGGAGCCGAGGAGGATCACCTCACCTTGGGCTAGGTTGACGACCTTCATCACGCCCCAGAGGAGGGTCAGCCCCACCGCGGCGAATCCCAATATGATACCCCAGAGGAGGCCGTTGACCAGATTTATCGCGAGGATGGATAGATCCATCGAGATCACCCAACCCGACCCTATCTGCCTACGCTTGGCTATCCCGCCAAAAAGGGGGTGGGAGAAGGAGGGGAATTCACCTCTTGTACCAGTTCTCGGCCGGGTATATGGGGCTGGCCTGGGCGGCCTCCGGCGGATAGACTATCTTCTTCTCGCCGGACTGCCACTGCACAACCACCATCTGGTGGCCCACCTGGAGCCCAGTGGCAGGATCTATCTTGAGCCTGCCGAAGAAGGTCATTATGTCCACCTTGTTGAAGGCCGCCCTGACGGCGTCGGAATCGAGGCTGCCGGCCACCTCTATGGCCTTGGCCAGGTGCAGCACGGCGGCGGTGGCCTCAGCCGCGTGGTAGTCGGGGGTACCTCCCCCACTGACCTGCTTGTAGAGCTCCAAGTACTCCTCATTGGTTGGCCCGAACCACTCTATTCCCAGCTTCTTGGCCGCCTCTGGACTATACTTCACCCCTATGGCCCACTGAGCAGGGTACATGACCCCGTTGGCCGCATCCTTGAGCTGCTGCTTGAACTCCGCCAGGGCCGGCGCGACTATTATGCCTATTCCCTTGAGCTTCCAACCCAGCTGCCAGGCCTGCTGCACCAGGGCAGTCCCATCGGCGAAGTGACCACCACCCAGCAGCACATCGGCCCCCGCAGCCATGGCCTCGTTTATTATGGATCCGAACTCGGTGGCCCCCTTCTCATAGGGCTTCTCGTAGACGAGCTTGAGCCCCTTCTTCTGTATTTCATCCTTCGCACCCTGAGCCACCGTGGCCGCGAAGGCGGCGTTCTCGTATATCAGGGCGACCTTGGCGTTGGGATCCTTCTCCGCTATCAAGTCCACCACGCTCCTCAGGTAGGTTGAGGCCGGGCTCAGGGTCTGGACTATGTACTTGTACCCCTGCTTGAATATGGAATCACTGGCCCCTCCGTGACTCACCATCACGATCTTGTTCTGCTCGGCCACCGGTGCCGCTGCCTTGGTTAGACCTGAGGAATATGGGGCCAGCAGGAAGTTGACCTTGTCCTCGGTTATCAGCTTACTGTAGAGTTCGGGAACCCTCTGGCTGCTGCTCTCGTCATCGTAGTACTTGAGCTCAACCTTGTAGACCTTATCTCCAACCTTTATTCCTCCATGGACATCATTCAACCACTTAATTGCCACTTTGAAGCCGTTCAGGGCGTACTCTCCCTCATGGGCGAACTTGCCCTTTAGTGAGATCGTCGTGCCGATGTAGATGGTACCCGCGAAACCTGATGGCTTGGAGGTCTTGGTGGTTGTCTGAGCAGCAGGCGTGATCGTCTTGGTGACCGTCACAACGCTGCTCTGGGTGACGGTCTTGGTCACCGTCTTACCAGGGGATGACATGGCGATGCCGGCGCCCACGAGAAGCCCTATTATCAGAAACACCAGGCCCGTCACATACTTAGAAACACCATATCTCCTCATCGGATATACCTCCCTCTCCGCACAAGGTGCGCAGGAAGGGTGCTATGACCAGCCCTTTAACGGTTACTTATAAACACTGCCTTATGGCCAGCATTAATTAAGATGATTGACGGGTGGCTATCTGATGAATATTTACTTTTATTGGCTATAATATAAAAATTCTTTTATCTTCTTGGCATCCCGCCTTGTCGTCAGACCGCTCCCAACCACTCCTCGGGTCTCTTGTTTCCATGCGGCATGGTGAATTTTCTATCCTATCTATTTACCCCTAAGATGAATGTATCTTTATTCGATCATAAGAAAGCCCCGCCAATCTTAATAGGATGTTCCGACCCTTGACGATCGGTAGCTGAAATGAGGGTTGCCATGATCCTCGCTGGAGGCTTTGGAACGCGACTGTGGCCCCTGAGCAGGAAGGAGTATCCGAAACAATTCGCCAAAGTGGTGGGGGAGCTCTCCACCTACCAGCAGGCGCTCAAGCGCGCTTCGGCCGTAGCCGACTCGCTCTTGGTGGTTACCTCGGCCATGTACAAGTACCAAGCGATGGGACAGGCTAGGGAGGTGGGTGTGAAACTCGAGGAGAGCGACGTGATCTTGGAGCCGGAGAGGAGGGACACGGCTCCGGCCATATATTACGGACTGCTCGATCTGGAGAGGAGGTTTGGGGATGAGGTGGAGGTGACGGTCTTCCCATCGGACCACATGATCCTGAACGAGTCCGAGCTCCGCAGGGCCCTCACCCTATCCCTGAACTCCGCGGCGAGGGGGAGGATCTCCCTAGTCTCCGTTAGGCCCACCAAACCGGAACCGGGTTTTGGCTACATAAAGGCCGGAGAGGAGATAGAGCCCGGTGTTTACGAGGTCACGGAGTTCGTGGAGAAACCGGGGAGAGAGAGGGCCGAGGAGATGATGAGGGAGGGAGACTGGTACTGGAGCACCATGATAATGTCCTTCAGGGCCTCCCTGATGAGGGAGGTGATAGAGAAAACCCTCCCAGCCGTCTCTGAACCGTTCAAGAGGTTTGAGAGTCCGGAGGAGGCCTATAAGCATGTTCAGAAGGTGGATATAAGCTCCGGCGCCCTAGCAAAGGTTCCCCACCTCCTCTCAATAGTCCCCACTGAGAACCTCGGGTGGAGCGACTTGGGCAGCTTCGAGTCAGTGTACGAGCTCCTGGAGAAGGATGAAAGGAAAAACGCGATCAGCGGAAGGGTGAGGCACTCGGGAGCCGAGGGCAACCTTGTGCTATCTAAGAGACTGGTCGCCTTGGTGGGAGTCAGGGACATGATAGTGGTGGACGACGAGGACGCCATCTTGGTGATGCCCAAGGGGAGGGGGCAGGAGCTGAAGGGCCTGATAGAGGAAATGCTGGGCGAAGGAATCCCCGAGGTCCTGAGGCACCGGGTAACCTACGAGCCTTGGGGCACGAGGACCACCCTCCTCAGGGGGGAGGGGTACGAGGTGAGCAGGCTCAGGATTTACCCGGGGAAGGGCCTGGGTCCCAGGAAGCACTACCACAGGAGCCTCTACTGGCAGGTCCTCACCGGGACTGCAAGGGTTCTGATAAACGGAGAAGAGAGGATAATAGCCAGGGGCATGGGTGTGGGGATCCCCATGGGGCACTCGTACGCACTGCAGAATCCGGGCAAGATCAACCTAGACATAATAGAGATAGCCACCGGCGAGTACTTGGGGAGCGACGACGTCGACGAATCAGGTTTTTAACCTTGCCAGAAGGGAAGGGAAGGAATGGCCTCAGATGGTGAGCCCAAGAGCGTAAGGGACATCCTTGTGGAGATGAAGGATGCATCTGAATTCGCCCTTAGCCTCGCTTACGCCTCTCTGATGTACCAGGACAAGGAGCTGGCCGAGGAGGTGCTGGGACTCGAGTCAGAGCTGGATGAGATGAGGTACGATCTCTTCA
Source organism: Thermoproteota archaeon (assembly GCA_027078475.1). Classification (GTDB taxonomy): domain Archaea; phylum Korarchaeota; class Korarchaeia; order Korarchaeales; family Korarchaeaceae; genus Korarchaeum. Next base: position 6,320 of record JALWYH010000076.1, on the reverse strand, counting down.
AGATGACAATAGTCGCCGGCCGATCACCGAAGGAGGCCGAGGAACTGGCCGCCCTCCTCGACATAGGAATAGCCGTCGATGAGATCTCCGACGCTATGGCGGACCTGGTGAGGCTGGTCCTGAAGGAATATCCCGTGCATCCCGCGCTCAGCTGGATGCTTTACACGGCTGAGGAGATCATAGGACTGGTCAGGGTCGAAGAGGCATCCCCACTCATATCTATGAGGGGAGAAGATCTCTACGATCCCGCAAACATAGCCGGATGCGAGGTGCTGGCCATCAAGAAGGGAGGAAGGTGGATCTTCGACATACCCAAGGACCTAGAGCTCGAGGCGGGGGACCTGCTTCTGCTGGAGGGGACGAAGGAGAGCATCGAGACCGCCAGGGCTCTGGCTAGAGGGGAGAACTCTAAGCCCGTAGTTCCAGAGAGACCGATAGAGGAGGTGGATGAGGCATCGAAGCAGATAGCCGAGAGATTGAACAGCATGAAGAGCCTCTCGGAGCTGTCTATATACTTGGCCTACGCCTCCATACTGTACAACAACCCCGCGATGGCTGCGGAGGTCTCCAGGCTGGAGGAGGAGCTGGACGAGCTGGAGGATGACCTCTTCGTCAAGGTAATGACAGACCTGTCCCCGAGATCCCAGCCAGAGGAGATAATACCGCTCCTCAGGGCCGCCTCAGCCTCGGAGAGGCTCGGGGATGCGGCTTCTAGGATGGCCCTCATAGTGGAGAGGGGAATACCCACCCACCCAGTGCTCGAGGTGGTGGTGGAGGAGAGCGGGGACACGGTGGCTAGGGTGGTCCTCACCGAGGAGAGCGACGCGGTGGGCTGGAGGATCGGGGATCTGGACTTGGAGGAGAAGACCGGGATGTGGATACTGGCAATAAAGAGAGGGGTGAGGTGGATCTATGCCCCCAAGGACGATGAGATCCTGAGGGAGGGGGACATCCTCATAATCACCGGCCCGAAGGAGGGGCTAGAGGATGCGGTGGAAATACTGGGAGGGGTGCTGCTGGAGGACTGATTCCATCTCAGGATCTCTTTCTCTTCCTTATCTCCTCTATCAGCCTGGGCACCACCTCGTACAGGTCCGCCACCACGAAGTAATCGCTGACCTCTGATATCGGCGCATCTGGATCTATGTTAACTGCTATGACCGTGTCCGCGTCCCTAAATCCCACCACATGCTGTATTTGCCCCGATATTCCCAAGGCCAGGTACACCTTCGGCTTCACCCTCACCCCGGTCATTCCCACGTGCCTCTCCTCGGGCAGCCACTTTAGATCCGCGGATATGGGCCTGGTGCACGCCACCTCCGCGCCGAGGAGGGAGGCCAGTTCCCTTATCATCTCCAAGTCCTCCTTCCTCTTCAGGCCCCTCCCCACCGACACTATCACATCGGCCTTGGAGAGGTCCACCTCCGCCTCTCTCTCCCTCCTCTCGATCACCTCGACCCTAGGAGTGCAGTCGACCTTCAGCTCCTCAACGGAATCGGGAGATCCCTCCACCGGCTCAAAACCGTCTAGGTTGAGGGTCGCCACCGCCGGAAGCGAAGTCCTGATCCTCTCAACCCCCCTCCCGCTGAAGACCATCCTGGAGGCCTCGACCTTCCCATCTAGCTCGAGCTCCAGAGCCTCCGACAGGTAAGGGAGGCCCCTTCGAGCGGCCAGCCTCGCCCCCACCTCCTTGAAATCCCTCGTCGGGGGAAGCAAAAGTAGATCGAAGTCGCGCGGGGTGAGAGCATCCACCCAGCAGTCATTGACCCTCACATCCGCGATCAGTAGCCTGTCCACCGGTACCTCAGCGCGGGCGGTGCTCACGGCTTCCAGGTTGCTCGGTGAGAGCGACCTGGCGGCGCTGACCAGGCTGGGGAGATGGACCGGATCAGATGCCAGCAGGATCCTCACGGTATCACCCCCTTCTCCTCTAGAACCTCCACTATCCTCCTGACCGCCTCATTCACGTCGCCCTCTATCCTCTTCCTGAGCCTCTCCCTGACGTAGGCCTTCATCTCAATTTCCTCCATCTCCGGATAGTCGAGCCCCAGCTGCGAGGCATCCACCACGGACCTCTCCCTCTTCCCAGCCCTCATAATCTGGAGGACCGTCGGGATCCTGGGCTCGTTGATCTCTGAGGTGACCGATATGACCGCCGGGAGGGGTACCTCCACTATCTCGTATCCACCCTCGAGGTACCTCTCGACCCTCAATTTCCCCTCGCCGAGCTCCATCCTCCCCACGAACGTGGCCACGGGTAGCGACATGAACTCGGCCACCATGGCCGGGAGGGCGCAGCTGTACTGATCGGATGATCCCTCCCCGCAGATCACCAGGTCCGGCCTGATGCCCTCTCTCTCGATGGCCTTCACCAGCGCCTGGGCGGTCCTGTAGGGATTGTGACCCCTGACCTCATCACCTTGGACCATGAGGGCCCGGTCCGCCCCCATGGCGAGGGCCTCCTTGAGTATGGCCTCGTCGAATGGGCCCGTGACCACTAGGGCTAGGGTAACCCTACCTCCGACTTCCTCCTTGATCCTGACGGCCTCCTCAATGGCGTTCCGGTCTATATCGCTCACCTTGACCGGGGCCTGATCCACCAAGAGGCGATCTCCCTCCACTGGGATCTGGGTCTCATCGTAAACCAGCTTGGCGCAGGCCACTATCTCCAAGAGCATCCCCAGCTCGAGCCCGGGTTTATTTTTTAAACATAGGAAGTGGCAAGATCTTTAATGATCGCGGGGGGACAGCGCCCTCCAGAGCTCGTCCATCACCGGACCACTGGCGTCTTCCTCCCTCCCATCCCCCCTCAGCACTCTCATGCCCTTTCTCCTGTCCACCAGCTCACCGATGATGGAGGCATCAACGCCCCCCCGGCGCAGCTCCTTGACCAGATCGTCAGCCTTCTCCCTGC
>JALWYH010000076.1:0-3396 GCA_027078475.1 Thermoproteota archaeon | reverse complement strand
AGATGAGGAGGCTCCCTGAGCTGATCAGCCTCAGGGGATCTATTCCCAGCGCGTCGCATATGGCCAAGGTCTCCTCCCTGATGGGGACCATCTCCTCATACAGAATGAAACCATTTCCCGATGCGAGGGCCATCTCTTGGACACCCCCCACGAGCCCACCCTCCGTGGGATCGTGCATAGCGCTGGCATGGCGCCTGGCGATCATGGCATCTCTCACGACGCTTATCTCCCTTATGAACCCGGACGCCCTCTCCAGCAACCCCTCATCCACCCCCAGGCTGGTCAGCCTCTCCCTGAGCTCCGTCGCCAATATGGCGGTGCCCTCGAGCGCGACCGCCTTGGTCAGCACTAGGACATCTCCCTGCCTAGCGTCCCTGGTGTTTATCACCTCCTCGCCCGATCCCATGGCGGTCGTGACCACTATACTGAAGGGGAGCCCGGGTGTCACCTCCGTGTGTCCCCCCACCACTGCCGCCCCTATTTCTCTAGCCGCCGAGCTGATCTGATCCACTAGGCCTGATAGCTCATCTTCCTCAACTCCTTCCCTCAGCAGGAGGACCACCAGCAGCCACTTGGGCCGGATCCCCCTCGTGGCTATGTCGTTGGATGCCACGTAAACTGAGAGCCACCCGGCCAAGCTTCCCCCTCCAGTGACGGGATCCGAGTGGACCGCCAGCAGCGGCCCATCCGGTCGCAGGATCGCGGCATCCTCGCCTATAGAGGGGCCCAGCAGCACACCCTCCCCGTCGACGGGCAGTCTCCCGACTATCCTGCCCAAGAGCAGGTCCGGTGGCAGCTTTCCCTTGTACTTCAGATCCATCCCCTCAGCGCCCTCCTCACCACGGGGGTCAGCAAGTAGGAGAAAACTATTCCCGAGACGGCCTGGAATGCGTTACCCGGAATCTCCTGCAGGGCCCCACCTATGCCGTACAGATACCACTCCACTATGAAGTAACCGGCCACCATCTCCGCCCCGGCCACGGTCAGCAGGGCGAGGGACAGGATTTTCCCTCTTCCCTTGGCCAATCCAGCTAGAAATCCCTCCACTCCCTTTATAACCAAGGTAAAGGGTGCCCAGTGACCGTACCCGCTGAGCAGATCTGCCAGCGAGGATCCCAATCCACCGGCCAGCGAACCTATGGCTGGACCGAACAGCATCCCGGTGAGCATCACCATCGTGTCTCCTAGGTTTATGTAACCTTGGGTGGCGGGAGTCGGCACTTGAATGACCATGGTCGCCACGGCAGTCAGGGCCGCCATAATACCTACCACCGCCACTCCTGTTGACGAAGCCAGCCTCGGACCGCCCGACCATGACCCATCCCTCTGACGCATCCCCCTCACCCCCGCTACTGGTCAGCTCCCGAGTTAAACCGTTATTGAACGTAGCAGAGCCCTTCTTCCAAATAAACTTTTAAATAATTCCTTATATACTAATTTACCCGGTGGAAAATGAGAGCGGAGGACCTGATAGAAGCGCTGTCCGGCGAGACTAGGAGGAAGATAGTATCTATGCTAACAAGAAAACCGCTGACTCTCAAGGAAATAGCTGATATGCTCGGTATAACCCCACCAGCCGCTCTTAAACACATGAGAGAGCTCGAATCCTTGGGGATAGTGGAGTCCTACTCTGTCAACATGGGTCCGGGAAGGCCTAGGAAGTACTACAAGATATCCCGCTCCGTCAGGCTCGTGGTCACCTTAACCGAGGATTCGCTTCAGATAAGAGCTCTCGAGATAGAACCCACGTCTACTTCACCCTCCAAGGATATAAGGGAGAGATTCGATGAGATCAGATCCAGGCTGGAGAACCTAGGCAACCTGAATTCATTCAGCGAGACAGTAACCAAGACTTCCAACCTGATACAGGATATAGATACTCTTCTCCTTGAGTTGGAGGCTGTGGAGTCTCATCTCCTCTGGATGAGGGAGGAGATACTCCGGAACTTGAAGAGGTTTTCACACAGGGTTACGTAAACTTTATATATTATCTTAACCATGTGGATAATGGGAGGTGGGGAGCATGTGGTGGGACAGGTACTGGAGGAGGATCCTCGAGGACATGGAGAAGGACTTTGAGGAGCTCGAGAAGATGATGGACGAGATATTCGCCACCATGAGGGGCGAGGGAGAGATGAGAGGACCTTACGTCTACGGATTCAGCATAACCATAGGACCCGATGGGAAGCCCATAGTGAGGAGATTCGGAAACGTGAAGCCGCCGATAGTGGAGGAGGCTGGCTACAGGGAGCCCTTCGTGGACATAGTGGTGGATGACAAGGCCAACGAGGTGAGAGTAATAGCGGAGATACCTGGCGTGTCCAAGGACAAGATAGAGGTAGAGGCAACCGACAAGATCATCAAGATAAGGGCTGAGAACGGCGACAGGAAGTACAAGACCCAGGTAGAGCTGCCTGTCGAGGTGGACCCCAAGAGCGCAAAGGCCAGATATAACAACGGAATTCTGGAGATAACCCTCAAGCCAAAGGAGCCCATAAAGGAGGAGGGCACCAAGATAAAGGTAGAGTGAGCCCGCCCCCCTCTCACTTTTCCGGTTTGATGTACTGGATTGGAGGTGGTACGGTATGTCTTCTGAGAAGGAGAAGAAATACGTGACCCTCCGGGTCGCGGAGGCACACTCCCAGGATGTTGGAAGGGGGATCGCTAGGCTAGATCCCGAGACCATGACCGAACTGGGCATAGAGACTGGAGACGTGATCCTGATAGAGGGAACCAAGGTGACCGCAGCCCGCGCGTGGCCATCTTACGCGTCGGACTTTGGCAAGGGGATAATAAGGATAGACGGCTACACTAGGAGGAACGCCGGGGTGGCCATAGATGACACTGTAAGGGTGCGGAAGGCGGTAGCTAGGCAGGCTAGGAAGGTGGTATTCGCCCCTACCGAGCCCTTGAGACTCCTCGGGGGAGAGGAGTACCTAAAGAGGCTCCTTGAGGGTAGGCCCATCACCCGGGGAGACAGGATACCGATAAACGTCCTAGGAACTAGGATAGAGCTGGTGGTCGTGGGAATCCAACCGGTAGCTGATGCCGTCATCGTCGGCCCCGATACAGAGATAGAGATAAGCGAGAAGCCCGCGCCGGAGGAGAGGAAGATACCAAGGGTGACTTACGAGGACATTGGCGGGCTGAAGGACGCAATCCAGAAGATAAGAGAGATGGTGGAGCTGCCCCTCAGGCACCCAGAGATATTCCAGAAGCTAGGGATAGATCCTCCCAAGGGGGTGCTCCTATATGGACCACCTGGAACCGGCAAGACCCTCCTAGCCAAGGCAGTGGCCAACGAGAGCAACGCCCACTTCATAAGCATCTCCGGCCCTGAGATAATGTCCAAGTACTACGGGGAGAGCGAGAAGAGGCTCAGGGAGATATTCGAGG
>JALWYH010000075.1 GCA_027078475.1 Thermoproteota archaeon | reverse complement strand
GGGGGGGGGGGGGGGGGAGGGGCCGGGGGGGGGCGGGCAGGTGAGGGGGGGAGGGGGGGTAGTGAGAGGTGCGCGGTGTGAAGAGGCGGAGGTGCAGCGTAACCCTGAAGGGGGGCTTAGGCCTCAGCACAGCCGACGGCTCCATGGCTGACTAATGTCAAGTGGCATGTCAAAACTAAAATCTTCCGCCCCACGGAGGCCGAGCCCCGGCCGGGGCTGCGTTTCCGGCAGGTTTTTTATGGTCAAGTTGAGTAACTGTGTTTAGGCGGTTTTTGTGGAAGTAGTTAGGCGCCCAGCAACTCGCCGTGGCGAAGAGGCTGCCGAGGAGACCCTGCAGCGCGTCGCCGAGAACGCCCTCGCGGACTACCGCCGCTTCCTAGAGGAGGCTGCCGTGGAGGAGGGGGAGGGTCGGCTGAGGAACGCTGCCGAGAAGCTCTACGCCGCCTACAAGAGCCTCCTAGCCTACATCGTGGCGCGCCACTACCTCCCCGCACGGCTCCCCCAGATGAGCCGGGAAGAGGCCGAGTGGTGGCTGGGGAGAGGCATAAGAGTGCCCAGCTCCAAGATCCGGCTCGTTGCCGAGCTCCTCGCGGAGGCACTCAGGGACGAGGAAATAAGCGATGCAGCTGCACGTGCACTTGACCTGCACGACTTCTTCTACTACGGCTATGACCCCGACTTCTCCCGCTTCTCCACCGAGCTGGAAGTCCACAGGTACATGGAGTCCCTGCTCCGCCGCCTAAAAAGACTCGAGAAAAGATATGCCCACTAAGTCTGTGCCTTGAAGCTTCCTTAAAGACTCGACGAAATATACTTCGGATCTCGTCTCTACTCGCCTGGTCTTCAAATTTCCTGGTAAAACACTAAAGTTATCATGCTTTTTCGCAACGATAAGCAAGGGAGACTATGAAGAATTATATTGAGCTCCCTAGCTCTCAGTTCAGCACAAACGCTTTTATAGACTACTATACTATGGTAATCTACTATGATTTTAGTAAAGGTTACCAGGAACTACCAGGTAACTATTCCATCGGAGATCAGGAAGAGACTGAACATTAAGGAAGGAGAGTATCTAAGAGTTGAGGTGGAAGGAGACAAGATAGTGTTAACCAAGGCAAGCAGGAAATGGAAAACCGTGAAGCTCGGCAAGAAGCTAACTCTCGATGAAATTGAAGAAAGCATAGAAAGAGGGTTCAAACTTGAAAGCGGTTATTGACACCAATGTTTTCATATACTCTCTGGTGGAAGACTCCCAGCTTCATGGAGAAGCAATAACTCTGCTGTTCTCCATAGATACTTGGCTCGTACCAAGTATAGTTTTTTACGAGCTTTACTGGTTTTTCAGGCATCAAGGATTAAATTCTGAGGAAATAGAGCCGCTAATACTTCAGATACTGGATTCAAGGAAGTGTAA
>JALWYH010000074.1 GCA_027078475.1 Thermoproteota archaeon | reverse complement strand
CTCCCCATCCCCTGCCCATTCCCATCCCGGCGCCGGGGCCGGCTCCCATGCCCGGTCCGGGACCGTACACGGGGGCCTGCTGGGTCGCGGGTGGGAGCTGACCGGCGCGCAGCATTTCAATCACATCCCTGACCCTCACGCCTGGGGGACACGTGTAGACCGAGATTCCGGCGGAGGCCAGGGCTCCCAGGGCGTTGGGCCCCACCGAGGGCGCTATCACGGCGCTGACGCCGAGGCTCGCTACCCACTGGGCGACCATGGGTCCGATCCCTCCCCCTCCCTGAGCGTACTGGTTGGGGTGGGACCTGGCTGACAGGGTTTCGGTGTCCACGACGGTGATGAACGGCGCCCTGGCGAAGTTGGCGCTGACCAAGGCGTCGAGCCCGTTGGGATCGTCCGTTGGCACGGCTACCATCATGTCACAGCACCGGCTATCGTACCGGCAATAGGTTATAATGATATAGGTATCTGTATCACCTTTCGGTCCGCCTCCTCCTGAGGGCCAGGAGGAGAAGGACGACCGCCGCTATTATCAGGGGCACCACGGCGACCCATCTGGGCACCCGCCGGGGTAGCTGAGAGGTGGCGGGCGTCTGCATGATCACCTCTGAACTCGTCGGCGAGGGAGCGCTGGTGACGCTCTCGACGGGCGTTGTGGGCTGGGGGGTGGCCTTCTCCAACCTGAGCACGGCCACGCCGCCAGGAGGCAGGCCCACGTTCAGCCTCCCCTCCCCGATCAGCCCGGCGTCGCAGGTCCCCCACGCCACCTCGACCGAGCTGACGTTCCACTCCCCCGGCAGCGTCAGATTCGCTTTGACTCGGGTATCGGACGGGTTCCAGACTGTCAGGTAAATTGTCTCGGAGCCGAATCTTTCCACCCTCACGTTCCCCTCAACCTTGACCCCCGTGACGGGCTGCCAGCCCGCCTCCATCAGCTCGTAGACCACGTCTGCTGTCCTCTCCAGCTTCTCCCCCAGCACCTCCTCGAAGCTCTTGCCGTTCACCACGTCCCACTTCGCCGTGGGAAGGAACCCGTAGAAGACCGAGAGGTTTATGAACTCGTTCAGGAGCCTCAGATCCTCGGGATCCCTCGGATCGAGGTCCGAGGTGAGCACCGCAATCACGGGCTTCCTCCCGGCTATGAACCTCCTGTAGCTGAGGTTCCCCTCCCCCCAGTTGAAGCCCTCGGGCGAGCACTCGAATGGGAGGGCGTCGAGGTAGATGGCCCCGAAGCTCGCCATGCCCTCGGAGACGAAGTTCCCGGTGAGCGTTCCATTGATCTCGCCGGACACCCACTCCCTGAGTCGCTGGAGGTACTCTATCGCTGCAGAGGACAGGTGAACCGCGGGCCTGAGGGTGTTGGGGTCGTATGTGAGGGGGAAGCGGAGGTGCCCGATCGCCTCGCCGGTCAGGTCCACGCCTCTGGAGCGCTCCATGAAGTTGTCCAGCTCCACGCCGTCGAGAGAGGAGCCTCTCTCCCTCAGCAGGCGCAGCGCCCTCCCCACGACGTCGGATGTGTAGTTCCAGGCGTTGTAACCGGGCAGGTCGGGATCCGGGTTGACCGGTACGCTGGCGACCCACTCCCTCGGCCTCCAGCTGGGTCCCTTCAGCACCCTCGCCACCTGCAGCAATCCATTCTCGTCCCTGGCACCTACCTGGAGCGCCATCCTCGCCTTGTACCCCTGCCTCGTCGCGTTCACCCTGGAGAGGTTCTCCATCGCTTCGACGAGCTCCCAGTAGGATGGGGCGGGCTCGTCGATGGTCCTGTTTGCCGTGAGGGTGAACTCCCACGGGAGCAGGTACTGGGCTATGTGGACTCCCCTCCTCCTGAGTTCAGCTGCTATGTCGGCGCTTCCCCGTGTGAGGACGTTGACCTGGGAGAACCACACGCCGTAGCGGGAGTAGGGCCAGTTCGCCCTCCTCCTCCCCAGGCTGACGCGGGGGTTGAACCACCCGGGGTGGAGGGAGTGGTACCGCGCGAAGGCCTCCCTGAAGCTCGTGGCGGGGAACGCCTCGAGGGAGACGCTCGCCATCGAGTGCTGGGTCCCGGCAGGGGTCAGCCCGAGCTTGAAGGAGGTGCCGAAACCCCTTGAATCGCGGAAGTGCTGGAAGACGACCGGCCAGTCCAGGGGGACCGAGATGGCAACTCCCTCGCGTCCATCGGTCGCGACGGCCACCGGGAAGAGGGAGACGGGCACGTATCCCCAGTGTAGGGCGTTGGTGATGGAGGGACCGTCGCCGTCCTGGATTGGATCGTCCTCCCACGACCAGCCGGCCGGGACCGGGAGAGAGATGGCCGCCTCCACCGCCCTTGGCTGAGGGGAGAAGTTGGTGACCGTCAGGTTCACCCTCGAGACCATTCCCCCCCGGACGATGGATACCTGGAAGTGGATGCCGTTCCAGTAGGAGGCGTAGTACCCACCCACCTCGGTGAGGTTTAGGGGGCGCCACCGCGCCTCCTCGGGCGGGGAGATGAGTCTGACGTCAGATAATCTGAGCGAGACCGGTGGCCTCTCACGGGCGCTCGCGGCGATCACACCCGACTCGGCGTATCTCGCTCCGGGGGGAGCCACCACCTCGACGGTGAACCTCCTCCCGATGGGGGCGCTTCCCCTGACCCTGAACTCGTCTATGGTGATCAGGGAGCCCGATTCGTCGAACCACCTCACCCCCACGATGAGGTTCGGGGCCGCCGGCTCGCCTACCAGCCCGGAGGTGGAGGAGACCACAAGGGTGAGGAAGTGGGGCATGCCGCCCACGACCGGAACCCTTCCCGAGAGGAGAATGGACCTCCCCGGTCCCTCGGCCCTGATCTCTATTCCCCCACCCGAGGCGTTCACCCTCACGCCCGGCTCGGAGAGCACGACCCTCCATTCAGCTTCCGATAGTAGGTCGGTGCCGTTCAGGACCCCCGTCAGATCCCTGACCCAGATCAGGCGGTCCAACGGGATCGAAAGTGGCTTGTCGAGGGAAAGCCCCCCGGTACCCGGAAATGCTGAATCAAGGGACGATGATGCCCGGTTCGAGGCCGCGCCGGGGACTATCATCGGGATCATGACGATCAGGAGGAGCAGGACCGCGCGGCTCACATGGGATCGCGCCGGTGGCGGGACTTAAAGATGATCGATGGAACGAACGTGGAACGCTCCCGCGGGTGGATCAGAGGGTGGTGGCGCGGGGTGCCACCTTCTCGGGATGCGCCCCTCACCTGCCAACCGTTTCGGTACGGTTCTCCTGAGCCGCGGCCCTCAATCCGAACGCGTTGGGGACCGTTTCCCGTGCCTTGGAGTTGATCATCCGAGCTGTTGTAGCCTCGATCGCCTCTAGATCCTCTGTCAGGCATCCTGCTCTGCGGGCGTACGAATACCGGAAGTCCCCTCCCCAAACCAGATCCCATCCTGCGCGCCGATTTTTAATGGGTGGGTGCCTAGCACATGAGAATGGTCAGGCTGATCGTCGGGGGACTGGGAGGAGGCGGGGACGTAGTCCTAGCCCTGATGATGGTTAAGGCAGCTGGCATCGATTTCAGCGACATCTCGGTGCTGAGCTTCAGGGGGTGCTCCATAAGGGGGGATAGGATCAAGGATCTCGTGGTGGAGGGAGCTCTGATAGAGGTTTCGCCCCAGAAGGGAGTGATCTTCGCCTCCAGGAGGGTCTTCGAGGACAAGATACACCTCACCGGGATCACCCCCAGAGGGGTCTACATGATCTGCACGAAGGAAAGCTGGGGAGACATGGTCAAGGGCCTTAGGAGGGTCATAGAGGATCACAAGCCGTCCTGCCTCTTCCACACGGACGTGGGAGGGGATTCCATCGTTCTCGGCTACGAGGAGAGGTTGGGAAGCTTCAAGGCAGATACGGTTGCCAGGGCCCTGCTGGCTCACGCCTCTAGGAGCTATGGGATCAAATCATTCATCGCATCCGCTGCCGTGGGAGCTGAAGGAGGGGGCGACGAGCTCAGCCTGGAGTGGCTGGCGGCCACTCTGGAGTTCCTCCGCTCGAAGGGGGCCCTATCAGCGGTCACTACCCTGCCCAACGAGGTCGGGGATATTGGAGCTGAGTTCCTCAAATACGCCGACTCCGGAATGATCCCCATCCTCCTGGCTGCCATGAAGGGGAGGAGGGAAGCGGAGGTCGACATGGCCTACCTCCACGGGAGGTACGAGGTGAGGCCCTGGTACAGGTACGTCTTCGTCCTCGACGCCCTGAAGCACTGCGAGCTGTCCCCCCTGTGCAAGCTCGCCTTAGGGCACGGAATTCAGGCGCTGAGAAACTACAGGAGGGAGAAGAAGGTGCCGCCCGAGCTGAAGAGGTACCTGAGGCAGGTCTCCAAGGTCGGGGTTGAGAGGGCGTTCTCCTCCCTGGTGAGGAACAGCGTCCACATCAGGAGGGTGAGGTGCCTCAGCGGCTAGCCAGCGTGGTCTACATCCAGAGATCCCCCTTCTCAGCTCCAGGAGGAACCTCCAGATCCCCTCCTCATCCAGAGATGTAGGGATCTCCCGATCCCCTCCCCCTTGAAGTCGGGGTACCATCTGAGGGCCTGCAGCAGATCCCTGAAGGAGGGGAATATCTCGCAGTTCAGGTAGAGGACGGAGAAGGGGTCCTCGTCGGAGAGTTCATCTATCAGGAGCTTTATCCCGGTCGTCTTCCCTCCCCACTAGTCTGGGACCGACGACGAAGTTCAGGGAGAATGGCTTCAGCGAGAACCTCGGTATCCGCTGAGCTTGACCCCTGTACCGAAGGGTTTTCCAGCTGGCTACCGTCTGGTCCTCCTTCCCCGTCTACCAAGGATTCGTGGACTCGATGAGCGCGTACTTCGAGAACGAGGATTTCTCATCCATATAAAAGGGTTGAGAAGTCGTAGTTCTCAACATGCGTCGGGTGGGTAGCGGTGGGTGAATAGCATGTCCTCAGAGGCTTCCCGACCCCCGTGGAGGTCGGAACCAATATCATGGGCAGGAGAAACACCCAGCTCAGCTGGTGATCTGCCTCCTCCATCGGCTTCGCTTCCCGAGAACGGATTACCGGTCCCAGCGGCTTCATAAAGTCGTCGATAGTCCACCCACCCTCACTTTCTCCCACCCGAGGGATCGAAACATCATCCAAGAACCCCCAGCGCCTCCCTGCAGAAGGCGTTGTCGAGGACGAGCCTCAGCACCTGGGGATCCTCTATCCTGAAGGAGTAGGAGAGGTTCACTAGCCTCTCCAGCCCGCCCTCCCTCACCCTGATGCTCGCCCTGAGCCTGTCGAACCTCCCCCAGCTGCGGAGCCTTGGGAGCAGCCTCCTGTAGACCCTCTCCACGTCTCCCCTGGCCGAGACCGATTCGCCGCCCAGGTAGGCGATCACCTTTCCCTCGGCACCCGGATCCGGCCTCAGGTACCTCCCGTACTCCTCTCTCAGCCTGTCGATGGCCCCTCTCGACGAGTAAATCCTTCCCATGGGTGTGTGTATGTACACCACCAGCCCCCTCTCCCCGAGCCACCTCAGCGCCTCCCTTACCCTCTCCTCCGGGGCTCCTGAGGCCCTCGCCAGCACGTCGGGCGGCATGGGCACCTCCAGAAGCTCGAGGTAGCGCCTCCTCCTGCTGAGGCTCCACAGGTACTCCACAACGGAAGGATCCACCTTGAGGGTCACCCCCGCCCTCCTGGCCTCCATGAGGCCGTCCAGCAGGCTGTCCACGTCCACCGTGTCGGGGGTGACCACGTAGACCACCCACCTGGGCCTCCACCTCTGACCAGTGGCGGCCCTCAGGACCCTCCCGAGCCTCTGGATGAACCTGAGCGGGCTCGCGACGTTGCTCCACACGACCAGGAGGTCGGCGGCCGGCAAATCTATGCCCTCTTCCCCCGCGCTGGTGGAGACAAGGAGCCTGCTCTCCCTGAGCCTAGCTCTCCTCAGCGCCTCCTTTGGGTCGATCCTGCGCCTCCCCAGTATGAGGACCGGGTTGTAATCGGCCATCTCCTCGTGGATCAGCTCGGCCACTCCCACCCTCTCGACGAAGACTATGGACTTCTCGAACCCCTCGTGATCTGCCAGGACCCTCCTGAGGGTCTCAAGCTTGTGGGCCGGCCTCACCTCCCGGCTGAAGAGGAGCTCCACCACACCCGAGGGAATGAGTTCTCTCAGCCTGCCTCCCCTCTCCACCGACTCCCTCAGGGCCGCTGCCCCGTCCCTTACGAACCACCTGATTGCGTTACCAACGAGGGCCCTGTCGCTCCCCCTCACCCGCTCCCAGAGGTCCTCCAGCCGCGAGTAGAGTCGCTCCTCCGCCGGGTTGAGGGGGGCCTCGTACACCTCGGCCTCCCACTCGGGCAGGTACCTGGAGATCCTGGGATCGTCCCATCCCCACTCCCTTATTTCCCCCAGAAGCCTCTCTATCTCTCTCCTCCTGGAGGGAGGCACGTAGGCGGTTAGGCCGAGGCTGTACTCGAAGGATGCCTCGCTTATCACCCTCCTGTAGGCGTCCTGCCCGGTGGTGTGGTGGCACTCGTCCACTACCACCGCGTCGAAGCCCTGGCTGGAGAACCTCTCCCAGTCGGCCACCACCACCTCGGGCGTGGCGACTACGACCTCGCTCCTCCAGCCTGACTCCCTGAGGGATTTGGGCAGGCTCCCGTGAACGGGTGACGCGTCCAGCCCCTGGGATCTCATGAAGCGTGCGTTCTGCTCCACAAGAAACCGGGTGGGCTCCAGGACGAGGAACCTCCTGGCCTTGCCCCTCTCCCTGAGCCCCCTTATCCACATGACGGCTATGAGAGTCTTCCCACTACCCGTGGGCATCTGGATGACGGCCCTCCTCCTGCGGAGGGCCCACTCGGCCGCCTCCCTCTGGTAGTCCCTTGGCTTCAGCCTCATAGGTGCTTCACTGCCTGCTTCATCACCTCCGCGTACAGGGTTATGGTGTCCCTGTACTTGGTCTCGGGGGGACCGGTGTATATGAGGTGCATCCTCAGGGGGACCTGCTTCTCCCTGACCTCCTTCACCATGAACTCCGCCAGGGCCTGGGCCAGGGGCTCCAGGTCGGGGTAGCCCTTCCCCAGCGGGACCCTCTTCTTGAGGATCCTCCTTCCTATGGCGAACCCTATCACCTGGCTGAACCTCAGGGAAAGGTAGCCGCTGCTCAGCTCCATCGCGCGCCTCAGCAGGTCCTTCCAGAAATCCACCGTCGCCCTCGAGTTGGCCCCCTCGAAATCCCCGGTCTCGCTGGCCCCGGTCTCCAGCAGCCACGCGTTCTCGAGCTGAACTGACACTATAAGCCTGTCCTCACCGACCATCTGCCTGAGTTCCCTTATCTCGTCCCACAGCCCGAGCATCCTCCTGGTGTAGGGAACCTCCACGCTTACCACCGTGTCGGGGCCGGCCTCCTCGGCGAGCCTCCTCAGGACCTGCCCAGCCTCCTCAAGATCCCTGTGGTCCATGTAGGCGCGCCAGCCCAGGTGGAGGTTGAAGATCTGCGCTCCCGCGAGCTTCGCCCTCTGCAGGGCTACCAGGAAGGCCCTGGTCGTGGTCTCCTGGACCGCTCTGCTGGTGGAGACGACGTTGTAGTAGGGCGCGTGGGCGGTTATCGTGGTGAAGGCCTCCCTGGCCACCTTGCCGTAGTTCTCGAAGTAGTCCTCGGGCTTCCTCCTTGAGAGATCGTAAGGAGGAATCTCGGTGAGCTTCATGCCCAGGGTCGAGGCGGTGGGGAGCTTGGTCAAACCATTGTAGGTACCCCAGTCGAACAGGATCATGTTACCACCCTCTGAGTGTCTTAGGGAGGGTAATCTAAATAACATCAGCGGTTGATGTGGGGATGTCCATGATCCCAGGGAGTGAGGAAGGTGTGAGGGTAAGGGTCAAGCTGTTCGCCCTCTACAGGGAGCTGGTTGGCGAGAAGGAGGTGGAATTCTCGCTCCCCGAGGGCTCGAGGGTGAGGGACCTGTTGAGGGCACTGGAGGAGAGTTACCCCTCCCTGAGGGGGAGGCTGAGCGAGAGAAGTGGCGAGAGGAGGAGCTTCATATTGATGAGGGGCGGCAGGTGGCCTGACATGGACGATGAGCTCAGGGATGGCGATGAGTTCGCCCTGTTCCCTCCCGTCGGCGGTGGCTGATGAAAAAGGTCCCTTGTACTTCACCGCCTGTTAAGGCGTACTTTCAGTCTCTTCCTCTTCCTATATTCCAAGAGAAATCATAGGGATGCTATCTCCTCTTCTTTTTCGCCTGCATTTGGGAGGTTGAGCGGTCAACCCCCCCTATATCCATGATAGGGGTCTTTGTAGTACTGCTCTCTCCCATCCCTCGGGGGATTGTGCTAACTCCATTATGCTGTTGTCTTCCTGGAAATATTTTTCCCGCGTGTGGAAAATTAGCCGCCAAAATAACGTGCTAGTGACGAGTGAGTTGAAGGGATCACGATCTAACGGGGTTGAGCTGCTATCGTGGAGGAACATCCACCGACGCGGGAAGCCCACATCCATAATGGAAAAGATGAAATGGTTAGATCTGGTGAGATCACGTGGTGTTATTTCATCCAAGCGTATCAACGATGAAAATCGTGGATACTAGTTTTAAATCCTCAAAGGTCAGGGATCGGTCCTGTGACTGTGGGGATAGTTGATGACTCCTTCCACCGTGCTTTAGGACTCTCGAGATATTTCCCAGCGTGCTGGGAGGAAATCTCTCCAGAACATTCGCTGGCTTTAATGCTCTGGTACCCCAATTTTAGTCCCCATTTTGAGGAGGTTCCGGCATCATGGTTGCGTGGATCGATCCTAGTGAGGTTCATGCTCCCGAGGGAGGTGTGAGGGAAGGGTGGATGTCATCGTATCCGTGCTGGGGACTGGAATCCTGACTGGAAGCTGGGCAAAATACACGCTCGAGGATGGTACCAGCCTTTGCGCGACCACGCCGATCGCTCCGATTCTGGCCCATGTCGTCATGAATGAAACGGTGAACTCGCATGAACCACCCTACCTGGTCCTGGTGGTTCCTCATTCCTTGATAACGGAGAACTTAGCCTGGGATGTTTTGGAGAGGGATGGAGGTGGGATAAATGTGACGCGCTTGAGTAGGGAGATGGACAGGCTCTGTAAGAAGATAATTGAGGCCTTCGTCGAGGACAATGGAAGTGCTATTCTGGACTGGGAGCATGGCGAGCTCGACGCTTCCCTCAGGGATCGCCTACTCTCTGCCTTCGCTACATACTCTTCCTGCGCTCGGGAGAATATGGAAGACTGCAGGATCAAGCTAGCTTCGGTCCAGGCCATTGGTAGTTTTCCCCTTCTAAGAGAAGAGGGCACCACCACCAACGAAAGGGCATACGCTTACCTGACCTTCAGGGGCAGCGTACTGGATCCATTCGTCAAGGTGTATACGGCACTGAAGGAGATCACTAGAGGAGGCGGGAAGGGGGAGATGACCATACACTTCGATGTCTCGTCGGGCATGAACATCGTGACCGTATCTGCCCTGCTTGGAGCCAAGGCCTTCACCATGGTTCACGATGCCGAGTTGAGGGTATACAACTCGGACCCTTTCAAGCGAGAGATAACGGATAGATGTGGAAGGGAAAAATGGGGGCAGAATGTGGAGTTAATACCGGGTAGTAGGGTACCCTTGGGCGTGACCGGAGTCGATGAGCTGATGCTCACCTTCAGGCTGATGGAAGACATTATCTCGTTGCTGGGGAAGGGGTGGTGGGCTCTAGATCCCGAGGAGATAGAGAGGATATTGGAGGACGTGAGGGATGAGCTAGGCAGCCTGTATGGCGGGACGGAAGATTCGGGCGTGGATGAGATAGTTGAGAGGATCCGGAAACTCCTGATTGCCCTTAGGAGGATATCCTGTGGGTTGAGTGAGACGCTGGTTCCTTATGTGCACTCAGGGCTGAAAGATCTGGATGAGCTGAAAGGAGAGGTCTACGGGGATGGTGGGCCTTATAAAAGGATTAGAGAGACCCTGAGGGGCGAGATCCGGGGGATTTCGTCCGGATCATGTGGAGTTCAGGTATCCGCTGATGGAACAGTCCTCCACTACAATCGCATGACTGGTCCCACCTTCGTCCTGCTTGATGCGGTCTCCTACGTGCTCTCCAGATTCTATTCAAAACGGGGATTTCCAGGGAAGGACTTCGGGTTTGAGGCTAGAGGTCCCTTCGATTCAGCTGTGCTGGGAGGTCGGGGTGAGTTGACTCCCGGCTTCCTAGCAGGACTGATGACCTTCTATTTCTGGGAAAGGATGTACACCAATCTGGCCTTTATTTTAAAAGAACTGGATTTTAGTGAGGAGGAAACCCGAAAGCTCTACGACTTGTTAGAAGGAGGAATCAATATCCCGGACAGCGGCGAGTACAGTGAGATGGTTGATCTGGTGAGGGAGAAGTTCAAGGAATACGTTGAGAAAAAATTCTTGAGGAGTAAGGATGGTGGAATGAGCTTAAGCGAGTTCATGGACAGGAGGGAGAATTGCCTGAAAGGTAACTTGAAGGTCTCCGCCTTGAGATCTCAGCACAGTGGAGGAGATTTAGGCCTGTACAGGCTGTACTACATCTCGAAGGCTCTTTATGACTTGAGGAGTAACCTGAAAACTGATGAGGGTAGGGGGCTTCTCGATATCATCCTGAATGCCGAGGTGAAGGCGGATCTTGGTGGAGCAAGGCTAGGGGTTCTGCTTGAGGAGTTGCTCACCAATTTCATGGGTAGGTCCGACTGCCAAGGCTTCACTTCAAGAATTGGAGATGTCAGGAATGCAGGGAAGCTTATTCAAATGCATTTGTCGAGAGGTGACAGGTATGAGAATTTAATTAAACTGATCAATTGGAAAAGATTTGACACATTCATGAAAGCTCTCGCCATCAGGTGGAACGAGGATGCCCCTAAATTGGTAGGGAAAAGCGATATCGTGGCCTTACTCCGCAACCTCGTTGCTCACATAGGGCTTACCAACTTCACCGTGACGGACATCACGCTCATCCCTAGAAGGATGGGAGATGGAAGTGATCAGGACAAAGCCGAGGTGGTGGTCTTCTACGACGAGGCGTTGTTTAGAAAACTCGAGCATCTGAGCGAGATCGGAGGTCAGGGGAGCTTGTGCGATGTGAGATGAGGGGGAAGGCATGGGATGGGTAGGGGGAAACAAGGACTCTTGGGATCGGTGTTCTCCCTAGGAGTGGTGTTCTTCAGGAGCGGATCCTGGAGAATAGGTCGGGGAAGGCTGCTAAGGGTGATGGATCCCCTGTATGACGAGTGCAGAAAGAGAGTGGATCCCGTCCTGAGACTTAGCGGGCTGGAGATCCCGCTGGATGTATGCTCCTTCTCCTTCAGGGCATCCAAGATCACTCAAGGACTGGACACGCAACGATCTGCGAGGGCGAGGGAGACGTGCTGCGATGGTATCATTTTCCACAGGGCCTTTTATCTGACCCGCGTGAACTACGGATTCGGCCTGTCCTCCATCAGGATATGGGTCCCCACCCTGATTGAAGACGGCTCGCTCCCGGACTGGTCCCCCCTGGCAATGGAGTTTCGCCGCATACTTGAGGAGGAGTTGAAGGGGGAAATTCTGGGGGACGCCTGGAGATCCAGGTTCTTTGCCGAAGTGTATCCCCTCTACATGCTGGGATCCCCATTCAACCCCAGGATCGATCTCACTCCGGTCACTGAGAGGCTCGGCATCTCCGTGAATAATGTTAAACTCCTCATATCACCCCTCAAGAAGAAGAGCCGTGATCTCCTGCCAGAGCCCAAGAGGATTTACGCCGGTGGTGAGGCTCTCCTCTCCCGCGATGGGATTTTCCTCCCATTCCTTCACAATCCATTCAGGAAGATCAGGACCCAGCATGCCTCCAGCAGAAGAATAAGGAGGTTGGTTCAGCTTGGAATAGACTTGGCCCTAGGTCTCAACGTTTTGCTGAATCTCAATTACCTGCTGTGGGATGAGTGGCCCCTGGAGTCGCTCATGGCTGGAAAGGTGGCCCTGTCCCCGACGGTCCTGAGTGCACTGACCAGGGTCAGGAAGGGTTTCGATCCCATGAGGGCGGTATATGATGAGCTCATCGGCCTCTTGGATCTGAAGGGCAAGTACAGGCTCTTCGAGGAGAGGATGGTCATTCCCTTCGACGCCCAAGAGGAGGTGGATCTGATCGATGAAATTCTTAGAGTTCTGGGAGGGTCTCCAGTAGGCAGGGGAAGGAGAGGTCTTCTCTTCGGAATGGGCAGAAGGGTCTTGAGGGCGATAATCTCCAAGTGGATGGGGGATCAGGTATTCCCGCCGAGGAGAGAGGCCATCGGGCGCATGTTGCAGATCATAGTGGAGTACCTGTCCTCCGGCGAATACGATATAGAGAGCTTGGAAAAAAGGAGGATTGATTCCCGTCTGGGGGATCTGGCCCTCAGGATTTGGTGTCGTGAACCCACAAGTGGGTTGACCAAGAGAGAGATAAGGGATCTCATGGTTCTGGTGGAGAAGAAGCGCCTCAGCAAATTGGCCAACGAGGAGGAGATCGACGAGGCTGGCATAGCCTGGCGGATTGAGGATGCTCTCGAAAGGGGAGGGGGCGGGAATCTGCTGGAGAAGCTGAAGTCGGCGGGGTACATATGTGAGAAGTCGGTAGACAAGTGGAGAAAGCAAAAGGATTGCGTCAGGAGAGGCAGGAAGGAGAGGTACTATTTTCTCCCCCGATATCGGAAGAAGGAGGTTGGATGGATGATAAATGAGATGAATAGCCTGAGTATGGTTATGAGGAAAGCCGCTAAGCGGCTCGGATTCAATCAGGATGCCATGGTCCTGTGAAATTTTTCTGGAGGCTATGCTCTCCTAGATGCCGCTCATACGCTATCCAGAGCACCCTTTCTGTTAGATAAGCCAGGAGAATTCCCGCGGGAAATGCTAGTCTACCCTCCCGGTCCAAACGGACCGGGAGGTGAGAAGGTGGAAGGTCCTGTATGGCCTCCGTGCCCTGAGTGATCGCCTCCGATAGGCCCACAGGAGAGGCGATCACCTTCTCTCCCTCCACCTTTTTTTGATTAACTTTATCTCTACTTTTCCCCATGGTCCTCATGGTGCGGAGGACGGAGGCCGTTGTGGCCCGCCCGCTCCATCTGATGAAGGTGAGCGGTGAGGTGCCCTCCCGGCGATGACCCGTTATGACCTGGAGGGTGGAGCGCCCCCGCACCCCTTAACGCTTTTCTTCATTCTTTTCATTTCCAGACAGGAGTTCGTAAATCTGGGATATCAGATCGGAGAGGGAGGGCTCCCATGTGAACTTCTGGGATCTCTCATCCCAGAGTTCCTCCGGAATCAGCCATAGCGGATTCACGTCCATTATATCGGTAATCACCTTGAGGCGGTTCCCGAGAACTGCTGACAGGCCAGCGGCGAAGTCGCCCTTCATCTCTTTCCTGACGAAGGATATTCCAGCGCATCCCCTGAAACCAGATCCCTCCACGAAGTGGAGTGTTGTGGTGGACGCGGCCGCTATCAATCTGGCGATCCTTGGAAACTCAGACTCCTCGCACCTGACCTTGAGGTACAGGCTGTCCAGGCCCTTGGGCACCTCTATCAGGTAACGCCGCATTATGAACCCGCGTTCCCTCAGGCGAGAGAGCCTGTACTTTGGGGAGCTCACCCCGATTGCCTTCACATCGTTTAGGGTGACCTTCCCGTGGATCATGACGTGGTTCAATATCTTCATGTCATCCTTGGACAGTCTGACTCCTCTCCCCCGAGATCCCTCGCAGAAATACCCCCTCCTAGTTATCACCTCCGACATGGATCTGGCCATTGCTCCCCAGATGTCCCTTGCCGGAGCCAGCTGAAAGTCATGGAAGGAAGATTTGGACTTGTAAATTCTGATACCCAGCCCTATCATCTCCTTGGACAGGATGGGTATGGATTCCCACGGAATCACCAGTAGGGCCAGGGCATCCTGATGGCTGGAAACAGGGATCATCTGGTTGTATGTGAAGGGAAATTCCCAGAACACGCGCCTGATCTCCCTCGAATTGGGATATTCCACAAGAACGGTGGCGAGGCCTAACTTGCTTATATTGACATTCTCTGGGCCGAAGAGAAACCCCAAGGATTTGAGCTTCCTGATTGAGCGGGATATTGTGGGTTCGCTTATTCCCAGTTGCTCCTTTATGTCCCTGGGCCTGATACTCGGATTCCTCGAGAGGGATTGGAGGATCATCATATCCGACTGCGATAGATTAACTTCACCGAGCAGCATCCTCCTCAGGATTGAGAAGTAGGTGAAGAAGTCAGTTCCATCCACCTCGAGCGAGGAGTTAATCATCGAGATGAGCGACCCGACTAGGGTGAGTATGCTCCTCTCGCTCAGATTGTTGAGGACGTAAGGATCGTAGTTCATGAACCTTCGTGGTGGTGGAACCCTCGCCCTCGACCACAGGTTTCTCCCCAAGCCGGCCACAACCCAGGCAACATCATGAATTTGAGGCACTTCGAAGTCGGCCTTCGGGGATATGAGGGCGGAGACGGCCTCCTTCCTTATGATCCTCCTGGTGGTGAGCTCATCTTCAGCTATCTCAGATGAGATGTAGAGGGTGCCTCTCCTAAGTGAGGATGTGCCGTGTATACTAGGAGGCTCATCCACCACCTCCGCCTTCTCCGGCAGACTCCTCGCCCGAGTGAGTCCGAGCGACCGCTCCAGATCCCTCAGGTCTGACATGAAAGTTTGGAGTAGCTCGTCGGGCACCTACTCCATCTGAGGATGATAGTAATAACCCTGACCCAGATCGGGTGCATGATCAGTCAGGAGACGTCCCCCGGCTTACTCCATCCGACCCTCCCGAGATAATCCATGAAGCCCTCCAGCTTCTCCATGCTGGGTACCGGTGCTTCCATAGTATACCTCTTCCCCATTACATCTAGGAGCAAGCGAGATCCCGGTGGGAGGTATGGGGATGGCATGAGGTGAACCAGCGGAGCGTACCCATCCTCCAGGGAAACGACCTTTGCGAACAGGGGGGATGCCCTTCTGTTTCTCCTGTTACCGCGCCCGTCCCTCCACACCACGCTCAATTTGTAGGATACGTTGCTCCTTCCTTCGATATCCTTCTCCATCCTGTACTGCGCGTAAAGCGATCTGGAAAAGTAGTTATGCGGCAGGCCGAATACGGACCATTCGAGCTTTGTGTCCCCATCGCTTTTTCCCTTCGTGAGTATGGGATATATGACCTCAAGATATTGGAATGTCTTTCCGGTTTGGGGATCCTCCCTGTATTGCCTCAACCTGAAGGCAAGCTCGGCGAGGGCTTCATCAGCTTTCGAGAAGGTCGGTCCCATCAGCATCCTTAGGGAGTTTGGGTGAAGGGATGCGAAGGTAGGGGGGAAATCCCCTTCTCGTGAGCTCTCATCTCTAACGCATTTAAGCCATCTGGAATAATCGGAGATCCTGTCAGACAGGTCGTGGAGCACCCTCATGAACGATTCGTGATCGAAGGGCTCTGAAATAAGAATTTCAGGCTCGATCCCCTCGGGTAATTTTCCACCCACAGATGATACGGCCACGCTACCCAGCCCTCTCCTGTGTCTGCGTCCCATCCCACCCAAGGCACCCCAGGTGGCTATTGTCAGGAGAACCAGGCTTTTCTCCAGCAGACTGGTTCCTCTCCTGAAGTCCACTGATAGGGTAAAACTCCCCCGGAGACATTTCCACTCGTCAGGTATCCCGTAGCCGAGATACCCTATCTTATACCTTGGTTTCTCACGGGGCTCCGAGAACAGCGCACCCGCCTCGGCTACTCGCAGCTTCCTTCCCCTTACCCTGATCCTGAAGCTCGAGCTTTTCCCAGTGCTCCCGAAGATGGATTCCTCCATCCCACGCAGGCACCTGAGGGAGGCCAGAGGGGAAAATCCCCTGTGAAGGAGCGTTCCATTTGCCGCGGCCCTGAACCACCATCTCAAGAGTCCTTTCAGGCTGGTTTCCCTTATTTCAGGCCTGAGCGGGGGGCCAGACTTTCCCTTCCTCCTGCCAGTGATTCGCCCTTCTTCTTGCACGGCACCGTAGGAAAAAGCCGGTGTTATCAGATCGACCCTGAAATCCACAGTCCCGCCATTATCTACCAACTCAATCACCTCCCGAGGCGGTGAATATGCCGTAGCCGACCCCGGTCTTTGCTCCGAGCCCATCATGGGTGAGAACCCTAGCTAGTATGTCCACCGCGGTTCTCCTCATCTCGTCAAGTCCGTGTTCGGGCTCTGCATCGATGGCAAGGAGAAACCTGAACTTCACCCCCCTCCTCACGACTGGATAGAAGAATGGTGACGGGTCGCTCCAATCACCTGGCGGGGTCGGGTTATCTGGGGGGCTCCTGTAGTAGGCCGAGTAATGCGGGTTCACCACATCTACCTCCATGATCGGACCCTCGCTGACGGGAAAACCGCCAATGCAGATCAGGGAGCCCTTCAATTTCTTTGTTCCAAAAAGGGATGCAAGTAACTTTATCTTCCCTTTTATATCCTCTCTCAGGGGGGAGAGTCGAGGTGCTGACAGGATTTCCTTCAGATCACTCAGATCCAACTCATCCAGCCCCCCTCCCTTTGCGGGTTCAACCAGACCCAAGAGGTCAAGGACCAAGTGAAGGATCTCGGACTTGGTCGTTTCATCCCCTCCCTCGGGACTTGAACTCCATCGATCCAGCTCCTCCGCTATATCGAGCGTCATCCTGTTCCTCAGAGCTCCCTTGAGGGTGGAACCGGGCACCCATGGGATGCCGAACGGGAAGAGAGGGGCCAGCCCGGTCTCCCAGCCGGTGCTCCCGCCCGTGCCGACCATGAACCTGCTGTCAGTCACGTAAGTCTCGTCTATCAGCCTGCTCTTTCCGTACAGGTTCTCGAGAGCTGCAGCCAGCGAATCAACATAGTCGAGGAATTCCTGGGAGGGGCTAAGGATCCCCGATATCCTTTTCCAGAGATCCAGCTGAATGCTGCCCTCCCTCTCCCTCCCCCTCTCCCTCTCCTCACCTTTCTTCACGAGCTTGAGGCACTTCTTCGTCAGCTTCTCGCCCGCCAATACCATCGGCGGTTCGATAAAGGCCGCGACCACAATGATCAGGCAGCCATGCAGGAAGCGTTGCGCCCAGACAGGGCC
>JALWYH010000073.1 GCA_027078475.1 Thermoproteota archaeon | reverse complement strand
GGATGAGGCCTGCCCGGGAGTGGGCGCGGTCACGGGGATGGATGCAGTCGTGAGCGGCGATAATATCGTGATATCCATGCAGGGGAATCATTGCTGTCTTGTTTTCGTCGATAAGGAAGGTAACATCGTGGCCAACGTGAAAAACCCCGTCATGGCGCTGCCCGGCTACTTCTTCTGCTGGAGCAGGCTGAGGAGCTTCGATGGGAGGCTTTATCATTTGGGAGGACTCTCAGGTCTGGGCTTCCTGGACCTGTTTCGGAATGGCTCCCTGGTGAGGGAGCTTTCCTTCTGCCTGCAGAGAAATAACGTGGAGAATAACCTTGTCAGGGATGTATATCTGGATAACGGCGAGCTTTACGTGTGCGGGTTGGCCCAGGGAATGGAGGTTGATGGCGCCTTCATCACTAAACTGGATATCAATCTTGAGGAAGATCTGAACGGCCTGCTGTGGAAAGCACTCTCCCAAGAGGGCTCCATCATAGAGGTGGACAGGCTGTTCCGGGGAGGGTGATCGGCGGCTCGGACGTCCTTAAGTTAGCTCTGCAAGATTCTCGGTTCGGAATCCAAACATAATCCTTTTAAATTCCTAATACATTGTTAGACTGACCTAAGTCGGGTCGCAGAGGTGATATGCATGGATGAGGTGACGAGGATGCCCCTGCTGGGCGACAAGTTCCCCGAGATGGAAGTCAAGACCACTCATGGTGTGATAAAGCTCCCCGATCACTACAAGGGCAAGTGGTTCATCCTGTTCAGCCACCCGGCTGACTTCACCCCTGTCTGCACCACCGAGTTCTACGCGTTCCAGAAGAGGTACGATCAGTTCAGGGAGCTCGGAGTTGAGCTCATAGGTCTCAGCATTGACCAGACCTTCAGCCACATCAAGTGGGTCGAGTGGATAGAGGAGAAGCTGGGCGTGAAGATAGAGTTCCCGATAATAGCCGATGATCTCGGGAAGGTCGCCTCCAAGCTTGGGCTCATACACCCCGGCAAGGGGACCAACACCGTCAGGGCCGTCTTCATAGTCGACCCCAACGGAGTGATCAGGCTGATACTCTACTACCCGCAGGAGATAGGCAGGAACATGGATGAGATCCTCAGGGCGGTGAAGGCTCTTCAGACCTCCGACAAGAACGGCGTAGCCACTCCGGCCAACTGGCCCGAGAACGAGCTGATAGGCGACAAAGTCATAATCCCGCCGGCCAGCGATGTGAAGACCGCCAAGGAGAGGCTCGAGAAGGCCAAGGCCGGAGAGTTCGAGTGCTACGACTGGTGGTTCTGCTACAAGAAGCTCTAAACTCCCTCACTTTTTATTTGTCCTATCTCTAGGTTGCCGGAAGGATCATTCCGGTGGATTCCTTGCCCTTTTAAGTTCTTGTTTCACCGGATGTCTCGCTCTGAGGATGCTGAGTTCTTGTGCTTCACCTAGGGCGATGCTGTTAAATTGAGGAGGTTCCACCTCCAAGGAAAGACGTTTGATTGAAGCTTCGGCGCTAGGAGGAGACCTATATGCCCAGCAGAAGGCAACTGCCCGTTTTAGTGGGGACTCTGCTCCTAGAGCTCGCATGGAGTATGAGCTACATGTTCATGGCATTCGAGACCTACGCCCAAGAGGGATTCCACGCGTATGCCCTGATAAGGAGCCTGCCATCCCTAGCCTACTTCTTGGGGAGCAGGTTCTTTGGATTCCTCAGCGACTCATCCGGGGTGAAGAGGCCCTTTTTCCTTTTAGGCGGCCTCTCAACCGCCACATCCCTATTCTCGATGGCGTTTCTCCCCGTTGACCTCTGGGTACCCATCATATCCATGTGGTATTTCCTCTCGGCCTACGAGCCTGTGATGATCGCTTATCTCACCACCTCGGAGATCGGAGCCGGGAGCGCCTCCGGTGAGTATTACGCAGCCTCGGAGCTGGGATTTACACTGGGAACAGCCCTGGGAGGTGTACTCACAGACAGCCTAGGAATAAGGAATGTCCTCCTGCTAGCGGCCCTGGTGTCTGTTCCCTCCCTTCCCTTCTTCATGCTGGCCGAGGATGAACCCCATGGGCCCTTAGACGTAAGTAGGGCACTCAGGAGAACAGTTCGGCTGGAATTTCCCGGCAGGACGAGGGAGTACGTGCCCATCTTCGTCATTGCAAGTCTTTCTATCTCCGTCTTCTACGTGGCCTTCTCGATAAAGGTGTTCGAGGCTTCCGGAAGATCCAACTCGCTCATGGGCCTTTTGATAGCTGCGGCAGGTCTCCTCGGCACGCTGACCGGGCCCATTTACGGCAGGTTGACGGACAGGTTAGGAGGGGGTAGGAGCTTCCTCATCTCCTGTCTCGCGTACTCCGCCTACTTCGCGGTGGCTGGCCTAGTGCAGGACCTCCTCCTGCTGGCCCTCCTCATGGTGATACCCATATTCCCCTTCCATTACTCATCCAGGAACGCGTTGGCCATGGAGCTGGCCCCTGAGGAGAGGGCCTCAGCGGTATCGGTTCCATCCTCCTTGGGTTCCATATCCGATGCCTTGGGGAACTACGTGGGAGGTACCTTCATGGGCCTCCTCGGGTTGACCGAGACCATGGTGCTGGGCTCTCTCCTGAGCATGACTGCTGGGGTGATGATGCTGCTCCGCCACAAGAAAGAGGGATAGGAGCTGAGCTTAACCGCAGGATTAGAGGGACATTGGATCCCTCGGACCTGCCGGTAAGTTTGCGGTAACCAAGGGTGCCACGTCTATCGGTAAACTTCGGGAGGGGCTAATTGTCTGTATTTCTCCAGCCTCCCCGGTCCAGGCCCACGATTGCCGTGGGTAATGAATTGAGGCCTCACACCAGTCAGCATCGATTCCCACAGTCAATACCTCCTGAAGGTGGCGTAAATGAGCACATCGACGATCAACCCTACGATCCCCGAGACCAGCAGGGGAGCTGCAGGATTGATGAGGTCCCACAGCATCCCGGAGGCGAATGTCCCCGCCATCGCCATCAGGCTGGTCAGAACCGACTGGATGCCCCATATCCTCCCTATGTAGTCCTCGGGGCACATCCTGGCGTTCAGGGCCTCGGCCAGCGTGTAGTAGGACCCCTCCGAAATGCCGAAGAGCAGGTAGGGTACGGGGAGAACGGTCGGGTCCCCCACCGCGACCAAGAGGAGCATACCCGCGCTGAAGGGGAGGCTAAGCGCGAAGAGGGACCTCGCCAGACCCGCCCTATCGCCTATGAGACCGGACACGTAGCTCATCAGCGTGCTCGAGACCCCCGAGATCAGGAGGAGGAGTCCGAGCAGCAGGAAGCTGGCGCTGATCACCTCCCTGACGTACAGCCTCCTCACGCTCACCCCGAGCATGAAAAAGAAGACACCGATGGAATCCATTAGAGTGAATAGGAGGACCTCCCTGTTCGATGTCACGGCCCGGAGACCGTCCTTCAGCTCCCCCCAGAAGCCACTCCTCCCAGCCCCATCCCTCGCTGGCGAGGGTACGTTCAGGGCCAGGGGAGCGATCAGGGAGATGGCCAAGGCGAGCGCTGATATCGAGAAGAGAGGGATGTAACCCCAGCCCTCCAGTATCATCCCGCCGACGAATCCCGAAACTAAGCCGCTGAGCTTGATGGAGCCCGAGTAGATCCCATAGTACCTCCCGAAAGAAGATGTCCTCTTTGCCGCGGCGGCCACCAGCTTGTAGGTGATCGTCCCGACGACGCTTCCGGATATCTCGGCGCCGAACAGCGCGAGGACCACGGATGCTAGGGGGAAGAGCTGGAGGGAGAGGAGCACGGAGGGGAACAGCAGGATCGACGTCCCCAGGATGAGCATCCTCCTAGGAGACCCGTAATCGGCCAGCCATCCGCTGACGAGGAGGAAGGGAACGTCTATGACGGCCTGAAGCCCGAGGAGCAGAGTTATCTGGCTGACTAGGGTTATTCCCAGCGCCTCGTACATGTAAATCGAAAGGTATGATGTGGCTAGTCCGGTGCTGAAGAAGAAAAGGAAAGTGTAGATGCTCAGGCCGATTATATGAGCAGTTATCCTATCGACCCTCACTACCCTCACTTTCCCAACCGAGTAGGGTCTCAGCGCAGGGGTATGTGGAGAATATGTAGCATCCATCCCCCAGAAGATCGAGTTCGCCGGCCATTGAAAGGACGGCACCTACATACTTTCTTATTCCGTCAGAGTTGAGATCTAGCGCCTTTACGTCGCCAGAGAAGACCGAGGACATCTCCCTACATCCTCCATGACATATATCATGAAGCATCCAATGCGGCGGGGATTGCTTGCATCTACACAATCCTAATTAGTATTTTAACTTTCTCTCCATTAAACCATATATTGGCGATACTTTTTATTCGACATCTCTAGGAGGAATCGCCTGTACAAAGTCTAAAGCAGATATACATCGCCAAATGAGCCCCTCAGAGGAACGGTCAGCTGCTTCCTGACCGGGTTGGACGGAGCAGCACTGCTCGGGGCCTCCGCGAATCTGATGGTGAGGGAGAGTGTTGACCTAGCGAAAAAGCCGGGAGATTAGCTCTCCTAAATCTTGATGGCCAAGGTGTGCCTGGGAGGGGCGTAGACCTTGAGCCTCTGCCCAACCTCCACCTCCAAGTCGGGATCCACCTCTATTATGAAGTTCTCCACCTCGTTGCTGGCCTGCAGCATCTGGGAGTCCCCTAGGAAGGATACGTGATATACCCTGACGTCGAACTCGTTGTACCCCTCACCGGGCTCCAGGGTGAAGGCCTCCGGCCTTATCATGACTAGGGCCCTGTCCCCAACCCCCAGATCCACCTCAGGATGTGATCTGACGGCCTTGACGATCTTCCCGCTTCCGAGCCTTATCTCCAGCACATCGTTGGTTGATACTACCTCTCCCTCCATGAAGGTGCCCTGCCCTATGAACCTGGCGACGAAGTCGTTCTTCGGGTTCTTGTATATCTCCCTGGGGGTCCCCACCTGCATTATCCTCCCCCTGTTCATGACAGCTATCCTGTCCGATATGCTCATGGCCTCCTCCTGATCGTGTGTGACGTATATGGCCGTTATCCCCAGCTCCCTCTGGATCCTCCTGAGCTCCGCCCTCATCTCGATCCTGAGCTTGGCGTCGAGGTTGCTCAGGGGCTCATCGAACAGCAGGACCCTTGGATTTATCACGAGAGCCCTGGCCAGGGCGACCCTCTGCTGCTGACCCCCGGAGAGCTGGTGAGGTGATCTATCCTCCAACCCCTCCAGCTTGACCAGCCTCAGGACGTCCCTCACCCTCCTCCTTATCTCGTCCTTGGGGACCTTCCTTATCTTCAGACCGTAGGCTATGTTATCGAAGACGCTCATGTGGGGCCAGAGAGCGTAGTTCTGGAACACCATGCCGGTGCCCCTGAGGTGCGCGGGCATGTCCGTTATGTCCTGATCGTCGAAGTATATCCTGCCCTCGTCGGCCATCTCCAGTCCCGCTATCGTCCTGAGAAAGGTGGTCTTACCGCATCCTGACGGTCCCAGCAGGGTGAAGAACTCCCCGTGCCCCACCTCCAGGCTCACATGGTCGACGGCCACGACGCTCCCGAAGACCTTGGTCAGGTTGACGGTCCTGATGGATACCACAACACCACACCTCCCATTCTTCCCATCCACTCAAATCCCAATGAGGGCCGTCGCCCTCTTCCTCAGGAGCAGATTGGCTCCGACGATGAACGCGAACTGGAGGGTCATCAGCAGGAAGCCCAGCGCGGCAGGCTGGAACGTACCGCCAGCCAGACCGTGGAAGAGCATGTCGTACATCTTCCAGGTCATGGGCGCATCCCTGTGATTGGCGTCGCCCACGACTATTCCGGTGCTCACCTCGGACATGGAGTAGATGAATGACAGCATTCCACCCGCCAGGACATTCAGCAGGATCATAGGCATCACTATCGAGAAGAAGGTCCTGGTCCTGCTCGCTCCGACGGTCCAGGCCACCTCATCCAGGGCCTTATCGGTCTGTTCCAGCCCGGAGTACACCGATCTCACGGTGAATGGTATCTTCCTCACCGTGTAGGCCGCTATCAGGAGAGGGGCGCCGCTTATGGTGGGGCTCAGGGGGGTGCCCAAGTAGGTGAGGAAGAGACCCGTAGCCACCGCTATGCCGGGCACCGCTATGGGTATGGTGACCAGGAGGTCGAGGGCCTCGATGCCCGGGAGGGACTTTTTCCTGGAGACGAGGTAGGCGGCGCTGACCCCGAGCACGACCATGAGGAGGGTCGCTATGGATGAGTACACCAAGCTGTTCATGATGCACCTGCTGGCCTCCTCATCGCTGAGGACGGCCCTGAAGTTGTCGAGGGTGAAGCTGGAGGGAAGCAGGGTCGGTCCCCACTGCTTGGCGAAGGCCAGCAGGGTGACGCCTATGTGGGGAAGTGTGGCGAAGAAGAGGACCCCTAGTATGAAGGCGTAGACGAGGATCGTCGTGAGGGGGGAGAGTCTCCTCCTCCTGGGTCTCCATGCCCCTCCCTTCCCCAGCATGGCGTACTTCCTCAGGCTGACGTACCTCCTGACGCCGACGAAGACCAAGCCCGATATCACTAGGAGTATCATGGCCAGGGTCGTGGCCTCCTGCGAGATCAGGCCGGCGGGCGTGAATATCCTGTTGAATATCTGGAAGGTGAGGACCTTCTCGGCAGTGGTCCCCTTGAAGACTATGGGCGTGCCCAGATCCTCCAGTGAGAGTATGAAGACCAGCAGGGCGCCGGCCTCCACCCCGGGTGTGGCCAGCGGGAGGGTGATCGTTCTGAATAGCTTGAAGCCGCTGGCCCCCATGTTTATAGCCTGCTCCTCTAAGGTGGGATCGACGCTTATCAGCGCCGTGTAAGCGTTTAGCATGACTATTGGATAGAACAGGAGGGTCTGGACCATTATGACCGCCGGAAGCCCAGTTACCTCGATCTTGAACGGGAGCAGATGGAGGATGTCGTGGAAGAGGACGTTCAGCACCCCATCGGCCACTATCATCTTCTTCAATCCTATGGCCCCGACGAAGGGGGTGGAGAGGAGGGGGATCAGAGATACCACCCTGAGGAGTTCGGACCCGGGAAACTTGTACTTGGCGAATATGAAGGCCAGCGTGAAGCCGAGTAACGTGGAGAGGAGGGTGGTGAAGGTCGCCACCACCAAGGAGTTGGGTATAACCCCCATGTCCCACCCGGTCAGTATGACTATGGTCTCCGGTCCGGTGGGGGTCTGGTACCTGACGACCTCGTAGAGGCTGCCCCTTATCCCCTCCAAGGTGATGAAGGGGAACTGGCCGACCAGCTTCAACCTCAGGGGGAAGTAGAATGGATCAGTCAGTATTGATTGGAGCCAGTAAAGGGAGAATCCCGTGGAGGAGGAGTAGAAGGACCTCACCACGATCAGTCCCAAGGGCACTATCAGGAAGGCGGTGAAGGAGCCGAGGACTATGAGGAGCTGCGACCACGAGAAGGCGTCCATTTCCCATTTTATCTTCCTCAGCAGCTTAGGTAGCCCGGCGGCCTGACCCATGACTGCACCATGTCAGGTCGGTGAGGATCGATATAAATGCTGGCCCGGGAGATCAGCTGGCTAGCGGTATTGATACGAGTATCAGCAGGGCCCCTATCAGCTGGATCGGGGTTAATATCTCCCCCAGGATAAGCCAGGCGAAGGCATAGGCGAAAACCGGCTCGGCCATGAGTCCGAGGGCCGCGGACTCCGGCGATATCCTCACCTGGGCCCACGCTTGCAGGTAGAATGCCAGGACCGTGGCCAGTATTCCCGAGTAGAGCACGGCCATCACCACCACGGGATCTGGAGGGAGGCTGTACTCCCCCAGGATTGGCATTGAGGCGGCTGCCAGGAGAACGGTCACGAGGGATTCGTCGAAGGTCACGTCCTCCGGTGGTATCCCCTTGGACGCCCGGTCCACCACGACTATCTGGAGAGCCCACGCCACCGCGCAGCCCAAGGTGAGGATGTCCCCGGCCCCCAAGGGGATGCCATGTATCACCTCGGTGAGGAGGGCCAGCCCCGTGATCCCCAGGATTATGGCGAGGATGGCCCTTAACCTGGGCCTCCTGCCGAACAGGATCAGCTCGAAGAGCGGGACGAGGGGGACGTTCAATCCGGTTATGAACGCCGACTTGGTGGCCGATATGTCCCTGAGGCCCTCCATCTGAAGGGCGAATCCCGAGAAGACCATGATGCCCGCCAGCATTCCCATCCTGGAGAGGGAGGGCCTCCTGCCCGAGATGAGGTATGCGAGCGAGAGGATCGCCAGGGCCAAGGCGAACCTGACCAGCAGGAAGGGCATCGGATCTGCCAGGGAGAAGGCCGACTTCATGGCGGTGAAGGTCCCTCCCCACAGGGCCGCCACCGAGAGTATGGCCAGCAGACCCCACAGGCCGTCGCCGGATCGCATGAGGCTCGCTTGGAGGGGTCATGAGTATAATAAAATTTGGATCAATCGCCACCTATCCCCAGGAGCCTCTTGGCCACCTCCACCCCCTCTATGGCATTCTTCCCCCATCCATCTGCCCCGATCTTCTCCGCGAACTCCTTCGATGTGGAGAGACCGCCTATCAGCACCTTGACCCTCTCCCTCAGCCCCTCCTCACCTAGCCTGTCCACCACCACCTTCATGTAGTTGCGGGTGGTGGTCAGGAGGGCGCTCATCGCCACTATGTCAGCGTCGTGCTCCCTCACCGCCTGGATGAACCTGTCTGCGTCCACGTCCACGCCCAGATCTATTACCCTGAAGCCGGAGGCCCTCAGCATGGTTGCCACCAGGCTCTTGCCTATGTCGTGCACGTCACCCTTGACGGTGCCTATGACAACGACCCCGAGCGTGGACTCCGAGCCCACCTCCTCGACCCCCATGACCTTGAGGGCCTTCTTGAAGATGTCAGCGGCCACGAGCATCTCGGCTATGAAGTACTCCCCCTCCTCGTACAGCCTCCCTATCTCCTCCATGGCCTCACTCATGGGGCCGAGTATTATCTCCCAAGGATCGGCTCCCTGATCCAGCAGCCTGCCGAGCGCCTCGAGGAAGGAGTCCTCATCTAGATCTATCAGCGACTCCTTGAGCCTCTCCCGGAGGTCCATCCAGTCCACCGGATTCCGTGGCCCTATATAGCCTTATCTTCCTCCTCCTCGCCATGACCCTCCTGCTCGTCACCATCCCCGCCTCCTCGAGCTTGGACAGGGCCTTATATACTCCCCTGAGGGAGGCCCCCTCGAGCCTCCTCCATATCTGGTAGGCCGTCATCTCACCGCCTCCCTCCAGGACCCTCAGCACCCTCGCTTGGAGGGAGGTCAGCGGCTTATCGGCCCCGTGTTCCCACTTCCTGAGGCCGGTACCGGTTAGAACGGCTATCACGTTTCCCAGCTCCCTGGCGAGCGAGTAAGCCTTGGCCGCCACGGGCTTTATGTAGATCCCCCTCTTGGCCAGCTGGATGAGGGACTCCAGCGCGCTGTCAGCGCTCACCTCGATGAGCCTCGCCCCCTTACCCTCCAGGACCTCGAGGAGATCGGTCTTACCCCCGCCGTGGTACGCCAGGTATATGGGAGGTACCCTCGCCAGGCCGAGCTCCTCCAGTTCCCTGAACCCCTTCCAGACACCGTAGGCCAGAACTCCAGATTCCGCTGGTATCACCAGCCCCTCCGAGCTGCCCCTTGACTCGAACACCTCGAAGGCTATGGTCTTGAATCCCTCTATCATGAAGGGACTCTCGTAGGCGCTGCCCCCTCCCCCGTCGAATGAGACATCCACACCCAAGTTGAGCAGGTACAGGAGCTCGGTGAGCTCGACGCCGCCCGGGTCAACCCTGACCCTCACGTTGACGCCCGACCTGAGCAGGTAGGTGGATAGGGACACCGTCACGTCCTGCGTGAAGTCGAGCACCACCTCCTCGGGGAGATCCGAGCAGCTCACGAGCACGGAGGAACCCCTGTCTACGTAGGAGCCGGTGGGGTTCCTGGTCTCATCCTTGACCAGTATTCCCCCGATCTTCCTCAGGGGGGTCAGGCCCTCGCCCAGGCTGATCCTCATCCTGGTCCTGGGAAGGAGCGAGCGATACCTCCACATGGACGGCTCGTCCTCGTCCAGCGACCATTCCTCCCGATCCAGCACCAGCTCCATGGGGGAACCGCACATGGGGCACCTGGCCTTGAAGCCGGAGGTCGTGTAACCGCACCTGATGCACCTGAACCTCATCAATCACCTACTCCTTCTCCATCCTCCTCAGCGAATCCGCCACTCTCTCCCCGATCCTGGCCCCCATATCCAGGGCGGCCGAGGTGGCTCCCTTGACCGGAGCCTCAAGCAGCTCCTCCACGCTGCTGATACCGCTGGCCATCACGGCGGCGACTCCCACCCTCTCGGCCGCCTCCAGATTCAGAAAACCGCACATGGCGAAGCTCCTCCTCCCCCTCACCAATATCAGGGGTGGCGAGCCGGGGAGGTCCACCTCCATGCCCAGGAGCCTTAAGTTCCCCAGCGAGACCTCCTTCACCCTCAGCAAGGGAGATCACCGATCGAGGTGGACCGAGCCTAAGAAAAAATTGGTGGTGGCCCGGGCGAGCCCGCCCTCACTTCTTGTACGGGAGGTGCTCCTTGCCGAAGAGGAACCTGCCCACGATCAGCCTCATTATGTTCTGACCGCCCTCGGCCCCCACGTAGTAGCTCATCACTCCCCTCAGGGCCATCTCAAGGGGCGTGTCCTTGGTGTACCCGTAGGCCCCCGTCGCCTTCATGAACTCCTTTATGGCGTCTACAGATAGCTCCGGTGCCAGGAGCTTGGCCATGGCTGCCCACTGACCTGCCTCCTTCAGGGTCACGTTACCCTGATCGAACTGGTCGATCATCCAGGCCGCCTTGTATATCACCAGCCTGGTCGCCTCCAGCTTGGAGTAGTAGTCGACCAGCGGGAACTGTATCCCCTCGAAGGACGCGAGGGACCTGTTGAAGACCACCCTGTTCTTCACGTACTCCCTCGTGTAGTCGAACATGCCCATGGCGGAGCCGGTGCATCCCGCCGCCACGAACACCCTGGCGCGGTTGAACCCCTCCATTGCTATCCCGAATCCCTCGTTGACCTCTCCTATCACATAATCCTCCGGTATCTTCACGTTATTCAGCCTCATCCAGCCGGTGCTTATGCCGCACCTTCCCATGTCCTCGAACAGGCCCGTCTCTATCCCCGGCGAGTTTATGGGGAGCCAAACTATGCTCATACCTCTCGAACCGGCCTCGGGCTTGGTCTTCACCAAGGTGACGTAGCCCCCGTCCAGCTCCTTGGCCTCGACGATCCCGCTTATGAAGGTCTTCTCACCATTGAGAACCCAGTATCCGTCCTCCTTCTTGGCCAAGGTCTTGAATCCGGCCACATCACTCCCGCTCTGCGGTTCGGTGGAGTTTATCCCCACAAATCCCTCTCCCCTGGCGGCCTTGCTCAGGATCTCCTTGGCCAGCTCGGGCTTCGCATACCTCTCCACTATCTTGCCCCACGACGCCTCCACCAGGTGGAACACGGCCGTGGCCACGCTAGGATCAGCCCGGGCCAGCTCCTCGGTGGCTATGGTCCCCATCACCCAGCTGGCTCCCTGTCCCCCGTACTCCGGCTTGACGGTGAGCAGGAGGATGCCGTTCTCGGCCAGGGCCTTTATAACCTCATCGGGTATCCTGCACTTGTTATCTATCTCTCGGGCCCTAGGGGCCAGGACCTCGGAGAGGAGCTCCCTGAGGGTCTCCCTGAAAACCTCCTCTTCCTCGGAGAAACCGAAATCGACCAAAGGGTTGCACCCTAGCTCAGTCGACGAGGGAAGCTTAAAAATTATTACAGGCCTTCCGGGTAAAATATCATCGTGTTATGGCTCATCCGAATCTATATACCACGCCCATGCCGCCCGAAGGGTAGCTCCAGTGAACGTTATCGTGGGGGCAGATTAGGAGACATGTACCGCACTCCAGGCAGCCCTCGTAATTGTACAGCATCTCCCCGGTCTCCTCGTTCCACCTGTAGAGCCTGGCGGGGCATCCCACCTGGCAGGGCTTGTTCACGCACTTCCTGCAGATCTCCTGCTCCTTTATCCATATGTGGGGCTTCTCGTCAACTTCAAAGTGGGTTGTAGCCAGCTTATCCTCGATCGAGAGGCCGAAGAGCTTGGACATGCCCGGGCACCGTGGAGGGTCCCCCGCCTAACTAATCAACTTTTTGATATTATCCATCCAAGGCGCTGGAGGTGGCATTTATGGATATAGCGGTCCTCATCAAGCAGTCCCTCGATGTCCAGGAGCTCAGGGTGGATCAGGACACCGGAAAGATCTACGTGGAGGATGCTCCGACGAAGGCCGGGGATATAGACCTGAACGCGGCTGAGGAGGCGGTGAGGCTGAAGGAGAGGCTGGGCGGCAAGGCGGTGGCCCTGATGCTCTCCACATGGGGATCCTCCGGCAGGAGGCAGAAGGAGGCCAGGGAGGCCCTGACCAGGGTCCTGGCCATGGGGCTGGATGAGGCTGTTCTCATCATGGGCGAGGGGGCCGAGAGGGCCGATACATACGTCGTGGCCAAGGCCCTAGCCCGGGAGATAGGGAACAGGTTCCAGCTGGTTTTGGCCGGTGAGGGTAGCGAGGATAACTTCTCCGGGCTGCTACCGGCCAGGCTGGCAGCAGAGCTGGGGTGGCCCTACGTGGCCTACGCGACTTCTCTGGAGGTCGAGGGTGATGTGGCAACCGTCACCCGGAGCCTGGAGGACTTCGAGGAGGTTGTCAAGGTGAAGCTGCCAGCCGTGATAAGCGTCACCCAGGAGATAAACAAGCCGAGGGTTCCAAAACTGATGGAGATAGTCAAGGCCAGGAAGAAGCCCATGGATGCCAAGAACTTCTCGAGCTCGGAGGAGCCCAAGGTCAGGATAAGGGAACTTAGGGTCCCGAAGGTCGAGAGGAAGAGGGTAATCATAGAGGGAGACAAGGATGAGGCCGCTGAGAAGCTGATTCAGGCCCTGAAGGAGGAGGGTGTGATCTGAGGGGGTGCGATGGATGAGGATCCTGGTCTTCTCTCATTACCCCGATCTGGCCGCTGAGCTTGTTTCCGCGGGCTCTGGGCTGGGAGATGTATCCCTGCTCGCCACCTCTGACATGCGGGAAGCTGTATCGGGCATAAAGGGGGCAAGAGAGATCCTGATCTGCGAGGGAGTTGAGAGCGGGGATCAGGAGACCCTTGTTGAGCTGATCAGCGGCCTGGCCTCCGATTTCGACGTGATACTCCTGTCGGGGGATAGGAGGGGCAGGGAGCTCGTTGGACAGGTGGCTCACAGGGTTGGAGGTTCCTCCGCGGTAGACGCGTCGGGCCTCTCGGTCTCGGGTGGCAATCTCATCGTGGAGAGGATGACCTTCGGGGGCAAGGCCATAGCCGTGGAGGAGCTGGCCCTCCCGGCGGTGGTGTCCGTTCAGAAGGGTAAGTTCAAGCCGCTGGAGGAGGGGGAACCATCAATCAGGGAGATCAGCCCTCCATCGATGGAAAGGAGGATTCAGGTCGTTGAGAGGAGGGAGAAACCTAAGGTCGGGGTCCCCCTGGACAAGGCGGATATAGTGGTGGCCGTGGGAAGGGGATTCAGGAGGAAGGAGGATCTCAAGCTGGCCTACGACC
The DNA here is from genome assembly GCA_027078475.1 of Thermoproteota archaeon. Lineage (GTDB taxonomy): Archaea > Korarchaeota > Korarchaeia > Korarchaeales > Korarchaeaceae > Korarchaeum. The sequence continues at coordinate 3,505 of JALWYH010000073.1, read as the reverse complement.
TGGCCGACGTTCTCGGTGGGGTCGTCGGGGCGACCAGGCCCGTGGCGGCCGATCTGAAGTGGATGGATGAGGAGGTCTGGATCGGGATCAGCGGGGTCAGGATCTCTCCTAAACTCCTAATAGTGGTGGGGGCATCAGGGCAGCAGCAGTTCGCCGCGGGAATAATGGATTCCAAGGTGGTGGTCGCGATCAACAACGATCCCAAGGCGCCCATATTCGAGCAGTCGGACTACGGCGTTGTCATGGACCTCTACGAGTTCCTTCCCGTACTCACCGAGAAGCTGAGGAAGCTCAAGGGTGTATGATTTGGCCGATTTCGACGTGATAGTGGTGGGCGCGGGGCCGGCTGGCTCCGTCGTCTCCTACCTGCTGGCCAAGAAGGGTCACAGCGTGCTCACCGTCGAGAGAGGCAAGAGACCTGGGGCCAAGAACATGTTCGGGGGGAGGCTCTACTCCTGGTCCCTGGAGAAGGTCTTCCCCGAGTTCTGGAAGGAGGCCCCGGTGGAGAGAGAGGTCACGAGAGAGGTGCTGGGATTCCTCCACGGGGATAGGGGGATCGAGATACGATTGAGCACCAGACCAGAGTCCAGGAGCTTCACCCTCCTCAGGGCGAAGTTCGATCAGTGGCTGGCCGAGAGGGCTGAGGACGCGGGGGCCGAGGTGGTACCCGGGTTCAAGGTGGAGGGTCCTCTCATCAGGGATGGCCGCGTGGTCGGCGTGGTGGCCGAGGGTGAGGAGGAGATGGAGTCTGAGGTGGTCGTGGCCGCCGACGGGGCCCTGAGCTTCATGGCGGAGAGGGCTGGTCTCAGGCCCAAGTTGTCGAAGGACGACTTCGCCGTGGGGGCCAAAGAGGTGATAGAGCTCCCCAAGGAGGTGATAGAGGACAGGTTCGGCCTGGCCGACGGGGAGGGAGCCGCCCAGCTTTACGTCGGTGACCTGACGGAGGGCGTCGTGGGAGGGGGATTTCTCTACACCAACAGGGAGAGCGTCTCCCTGGGAGTAGTCATGAGGATCGGCTCGCTGGCCTCCAAGGCAGGCGAAATCTCCACCTCCATGTGGGAGGCCACCGAGAGGTTCAAGTCCCACCCGATGATAAGGAGGTACGTGGAGGGGGGGAAGCTGGTGGAGTACTCGGCCCACATGATCCCCGAGACCCAGTTCATGCGTGGAGTGAGGCTCTACACCGACGGGATGGTGGTGGTCGGCGATGCCGCCGGCTTCTGCGTGAACTACGGAGTCACGGTGAGGGGCATGGACTTCGCCATTGAGAGCGCCATAGCAGCGGCCGAGGCCGTGCACGGAGCCCTGGAGAGGGGAGACACCTCGGCGAACTCCCTGGGGGAGTACGAGAGGATCCTCTCGTCCGGGATGCTCCGGGAGCTGGAGGCCGCCCGCAGGGCCGTGGGGCTCATGGAGGACGAGAGGCTCTACACGTCCATACCGAGGATGGCGGTGAGGACCTTGGAGCACCTCTTCCTCGTGAATGGGAGGCCCAAGGAGAGCCTCTACAGCTTCCTCAGGAGGGAGATGTCCGAGGAGGGTATTTCCCTGATCTCGGCCCTTATGCTCGGATGGAGGGCCCTCAGGAGCTTGTGATGGGTGATCATAATGGGATTGGAGGATGTCCTCATAGTGGGTATCGCCAGAACCCCCATAGGTAAGTTCGGTGGCTCCCTGAGGAGCTGGCCCGCTCCGAGGCTGGGAGCCGTGGCCATAGAGGCCGCCATCCGGAGGTCCGGCCTGGACCCGGGCGATGTGGATGAGGTCATAATGGGCAACGTCCTGCAGGCTATGGTGGGGCAGAATCCCGCCAGGCAGGCGGCCATACTGGCGGGGGTGCCGAGCGAGGTTCCCGGCTTCACCGTCAACAAGGTCTGCGCCTCCGGTATGAAGGCCCTGTCGCTGGCCGCTCAGAGCATAGCCTTGGGGGAGAACAGGGTGATCGTCGCCGGCGGAATGGAAAGCATGAGTATGGCCCCGTACGCCCTCCTACCCAGGTGGAGGTGGGGGGTGAGGTTCGCCTTCGCGGGGGAGAAGCTGGTGGACGTGATGGTCCATGATGGCCTGACCGATCCGCACACCGGCCTGCTCATGGGTGAGGAGGCGGAGGAGACCGGGAAGAAGTGGGGCATAACCAGGGAGGAGGCCGATGAGTTCGCGGTGAGCAGCCACAAGAAAGCTGCGGAGGCCACGGAGAGGGGCTACTTCGCCAGGGAGATAGAGCCCGTGAGGAAGGGAGAGGAGGTGGTGCTGGACAGGGACGAGGGAATAAGGCCAGACACGAGCCTCGAGAAGGTGGCCAGGCTGAAGCCGGTCTTCAGACCCGACGGGACCATAACCGCGGCCAACGCCTCACAGCTGAGCGACGGGGCCGCCGCCCTAGTGCTGGCTCACAGAGATGTGGTGGAGGAGAGGGGCCTCAAGCCCATAGCCAAGATCCTCGGTTTCGCCTCGGCCGGGGTCGAGCCTAAGGACTTCGTGGAGGCCCCCATACCGGCGACCAGGAAGCTCCTTAGGATGCTGGGTTACGGGATAGGGGATTTCGATCTATACGAGCACAATGAAGCCTTCGCACTGGCCAGCCTAGTGGTCGCCAAGGCCCTAGAGATACCGATGGATAGGCTGAACGTCTTCGGGGGGGCCGTCGCCATAGGACACCCGCTTGGAGACAGCGGAGCCAGGATAGTGGTAACCCTGATAAACGCCCTCCAGATAAAGGGCGGGCGCAGGGGGCTGGCCACCATCTGCCACGGCGGAGGAGGGGGACAGAGCATCGCCGTGGAGCTGGTGTGACCATGGTGAGGGTGAGGCTCTACGGGTGGATCTCCGAGAGGATGGGCTGGAGGGAGAAATCCCTGAGCTTCGAGGGGACTGTTCACGAGCTCCTCTCCCTCATGGACCCGGAGATCCCGGAGCTTATCTACCAAGGGAGGCTTATGGTCGCCGTCAACCACTCCTTGGAGAGGGATCTGGGCAGGAGGGTGGCCGGGGATGATATTATTGCTGTACTCCCCACTTTCTCGGGTGGTTAGATGGGAAGGTCCAGCTTGGTGAGGGGACCCATAGATGAGGACGCCGAGCTGAGGTCTGTACTAAGCATCTCCGATAGGACGGGGGCCGTGGTCACCTTTAGGGGAGTGATCCGCGGGATCTCGCCCAACGGTAGGGTAGAGAAGCTATACTATGACTTCTACCCGGAGATGGCCGAGAGATCCCTGGAGGAGATAAGGACCAAGGCGATGGAGAAATTCGGGCTAATAGATGCAACCATCCTGCACCGGGTGGGGGAGGTCCCGGTGGGTGAGATAGCCCTTCTAGTGATAGCGGCATCTGAGCACAGGGAAGCCGCGTTCGAGGCCGCGAGGTGGATGGTTGACGAGGTCAAGAGGGTGGCCGCGATCTGGAAAAAGGAGATCTTCTCTAGCGGAGGGGCTAGATGGGTGGAGGGAGAGGTAAGGAACTCTGATCCGAGCTCGGAAACGGCTAACTCGTCGAATCACCGTGG
>JALWYH010000072.1 GCA_027078475.1 Thermoproteota archaeon | reverse complement strand
CCCACCGCCAGTCCGTAGACGATGGAGCCCCTCCAGACGCTGAACTGGGGATCGGAGACCATCCTAGGTGCCGTCTCCAGCCCTACGGATTTCATCATAATCCTTAGCTTGGTCGGAGAGTCAGCCGCTATGCCCTCCAGCCCCTTAGGCACCCGCCAGTTGAAAGCGCCGCCTGAGAGGATGATGTGCCTTACTATGGATGATTGAAGCTCAACTGGGGTCTTGGATATCGCCTCCTTTATTGCCTCCGCTAGGCTGACGTGGCCGGGGATGACCTCTCCGCCCACCAAGGTATCCTTGGGCGGGGTGAAGCCCCTAGAATAGTAGCTCTCAAATATCTCGTGCCCAGGATTGAAGAAGAACTCCCCTATCAGGAACCTCTGCCAGGCCTTATCACCCATATCAACCTCTACGGTGGTACCGGGAATGCGGAAGATTGATTGAAGTGCGCTAGGATGCTCCTTAGCCCATAATACCGCCTTATCTACGTTCAGGGGTAAGAGACCGACTGATTCTTTGAATATCCTGACGAACTTCTCCTCCCTAGCCAAGTCTGAGTAACCCAAGTCCTTTAGTATCTGGGCGGCTATCCTGTCGGAGTCGCTCCCTCCCCTGTTTAGGGGGATGAGAGCAGCTCTTATGACATCCCGGCTTATTGGGGTGATCTGAGTGTTCCCATGACCCGCTTCCACGACGACACACGTGACCGCCTTCTCCGCTATGGCCACCGCCAAGGGCTGGGGGATTATCGTCACCGCCCTCACTAGTCCCCCTCCCTCCTCCACGTTAACTTCTCTATGGATTTCGAATAGCCTCTCGTACATGTAAGTTGGGGCCTGAGCGGCCAGGGATGCCACGACGAAGAACCCGTGAAACGGAACTCCTGTAGAATCTGTTCTGCCTGGGTGATACTTGAGGAGCCCGTATCTCACCAGCTCCTTTATTACCTTCCATCCCCTCTCGTCCCCCCTCTCTACTATACCATTTCTCATGGGGTAGTAAAGCCTACTGAGGTCCGCCCTAGACTCCAAATACTCGGAGACCTCGTTGCCCACGACCACTTCCCTAGACCTTATTCCCCTGATCTCTGCTGAGACCTTAGAGATCTTTGGGAAGTATCCCCTATTCTCCACCATGTCCGGGCCGGTCTTTAGCAGCCACCAAGGCCCGAACTTGTAGTAGGAGGTACCGAAGTCAGATGCGAAGACGGGTTTGGTGGTAACCGACAAGATTCCGCACCTCCTCGATGGACAGGAGTTCCTCCGATCTCATCACCCTCGCAGGGTCAACCTTCCCCGTGTCCAAGTCCACTCTCACTCCCTCCGATATGAGGAGGGAAGCCTTGAGGATCGGACCGTAGCTGTATCCTCCTATTCTCATGTCGCTCCTTATCACCCTATGGCATGGCACTATCAGGGGAAACGGGTTCCTGGAGGCGTAGTTCCCAGCGGCCCTGGGAGATGTTCCAACCGCCCTAGCGAGCTCACCGTAAGTTGTCACTCTTCCCCTAGGAATGGCTCTCATGAGTAGGATGGCTCTCCAGAACTTCTCACGGGGATGGCGGGCTAGCTTAATCCAAGAGAGATCAACTTCCTCTCCTCCGAAGAGCTTATTCACCGTGATCGCTAGTTCATAAGCTAGCGGGATGTGGTATTCTTGGGCCATCTCTATGGAATCGCCCCAGGCCGAGTAGCAGGTGGCCCTGAGATCGGCCTCAGCCTCGGCCTTGGAGGGTAGTGGGATCGTATTGCAGTAGAACTCCCTTCCATTCAGCCCTATTCCGACGTACCTGCCGTAGACCTCCTCCACCACGTACTTTATCCTCGCTCCCGCCATCCCCTTTCACCGAAATCTAGGGACCAAGGAATGCTATTTAAAGGGGAACGCGGTGACCTCCCATCTGTATGGATCTCATAAGGGTGGATGGAAGCTACGGGGAGGGGGGCGGATCCATACTGAGATATGCCCTCTCACTGTCTGCCGTCACGCTCAAGCCTGTGGAGGTCTACAATATAAGGGCCAAGAGGAAGAAGCCCGGCCTCAGACCGCAGCATCTCAATGCGGTGATGGCCCTAGCCAAGCTGACGGATGCAACAGTCGAGGGTGCGCGCGTCGGGTCGACCAAGGTTCTATTCATCCCCAAGACCAGGAGGAGTGGAGGATTCGAGGTGAACATTGGGACCGCGGGAAGCGTCACCTTGGTGATCCAGGCGCTCCTGCCAGCGAGCCTAGTGGCTGAGGGTGAGGTCACCTTTCTCATCAGTGGAGGAACCGATGTACCCATGGCCCCTCCGGTGGACTACATGAGGGAAGTATTCCTCCGGAACATCTCCATCATGGGAGCGAGGGCAGAGATCAGAGTCACGAGGAGGGGCCATTATCCCAAGGGCGGGGGCCTGGTCGAGCTGAGGGTGAAACCCTCCGAGCTCTCGGGCATCGATGCTGTAAGGGGAACCGAGATCGCCCACGTCATGGGAAGGGCTCATGCGGTCAAGTTACCCAGACACGTGGTCAGGAGGATGGCGAGCGCCGCGAGCGAGTTGCTGATGGAGAGGGGAATCAGAGCCTCCATAGAGGAGGAATGGTCACGGAACGAACACCTTGGCCCGGGTGCTGGAATAGTTCTCTGGACGGAGGGTGAGCCCGTTATAGGAGCCGATGATCTGGGGGAGAGGGGAAAGCCTAGCGAGAGGGTCGGGAGAAATGCCGCAGTCAAACTGCTCTCTGAGCTGGACACCGGAATGGCCTTCGACAGGCATTCCGGCGATATGATAATTCCGTACTTGGCCATGGCATCGGGGAGATCGAAGATCGGGATCTCGGAGTTAACTCTACATGCTGAAAGTAATATATGGCTGGTGGAGAAATTCCTACCCGTGAGGTTTAGGGTGGAGGGAGGAGTTGGCAGGCCCTCCATCGTGGAGGTAGAGGGCGCGGGTGTCTGAAGTTGAGAAATGATGGTAGCGATGAGTACGATGAGGATTTCATGGAGAAGGTGAGGCTAGTAGCGTCCAAATCTGGGCTGACCGTTGAGGAGATCCTTGCGAGAGTCAGTAGATACGTTGAAGAGATGAAGGGACTGGTGAAGCCTGATGGTGCCCTGTCCCTTCTAGCCGTGGAGTTAGACGTTGGTCAAGTATCCAAGGAGGGAGGCCCTCACTATCCGAGCATAAAGATAAGCAAGCTCGTACCGGGAATGAGGAAGGCCACAGTTCAGGGCAAGATAGTCAGGATGTATGGTGTTCTGAGATACGTGAATAGGAATGGAGAGCCAGCAGAGAGGGCTGAGTTCAAGCTGGCGGATGAGACCGGTCAGATAGATGTCGTGGTCTGGTCCAAGAGCGTGGTGGACAGGATAAGGAGGGGAGAGATAAAGGAGGGCGACGCGGTGAGGATCACCAACGCCCGTGTATCCGAGAGGTTCGGCCGCATAGCCCTCCACTTGGACTCCGGGTCCGATATAGAAATCCTTCCCGGGGGATACGAGGACCTGCCGATCGAGGAGAGGAGAATCAGGAGGGTGAGGGACCTCTACGACTTGGATGGAGATGTGGTGGATTTCGAGGGAACGGTGGTGAGGATCTACCCGGTGTCGGAGTTCACGAGGAACGACGGCAGCAGGGGAAAGAGGTGCTCCCTGCTGTTGAGAGATGAAGAGGGCGACATCATCAGGGTTGTCCTCTGGGGCGAGAGGACCGGGCTGGCTGATGAGCTGGCAGAGGGATCCACCGTGCTGCTGACCGATGTGAGGGTCTCCCTGAGGGACGACTCGGTGGAACTCCACTCGACTCCCAGAACGAACGTTAGGGTGACTGAGCAGGGCGGCGGTGCTCCCACCTTGGAGGGTGTTGTGCTCTTCTCCTTTCCCCTAGAGAGAGCTGGAATCCGGGGAAGGAAGTTCCTAGACCTCCTGGTGGAGATAGACGGTTACCTCAGAATCCTCAGGATCTGGGGGGAGTGGGCTGACCTGCTCTCCGAGGAGAAACCCCCCTACAGGATCAGGTTCGGACCCGTTTACACGGATGCGGATGGCTTGCTGGTACTCAGCAGGTCCGGCGAGGTGGAGGTACTCGAGAGGATTGACCAGAAGATCCCCTCGCGGATAGAGAGAGTGGCCAGGAGGGTGAAGTACAGGAAGATGTGGATAGGCGAATCCTCCGATGGTCTGAGGGAGTTCAGGGGGACTGTGATCTCCATCTCAGACATGGCGAGGGTGACCTGGCACTGCCCAAAGTGCGGTGCCAGGGTCGATTTCGAGTACGGCAGGTTTCATTGCCCGAACTGCGGTGAGATAGAGGAGGCCGATCCTCTGCTTTACCTGAACTTCACCGTGGATGATGGAACAGGTATTGCGAGGGTCGTGGCGTTCCGGGACAGGGCCGAGAGGATACTCGGCATGACGACAGATGAGGTGGTGAAGGCTGCCGATGAGCTGGGCGAGCCGAGTCACGCGGTGCCCACCGACGAGGTAGCCTCCAAGATCTTAGGCAGGGAGGTCGTGATCAGGGGAAGGGCATCCTACCTAGAGAACGGAGCGGTCAGGCTTGTGCTGGATGATATGGAGTTCGCCGATCCGGTGGAGGAGAGCAGGGAGTTAATTAGGGAGATAAGGGGCTCCTGGCTCGGCGGTGAGGAAATTGAGGATAGTAATGGATGACAGGGAGCCTGAGCTCATAGAAAAGCTCCTCAGAAGGCTCGGCGTGCTCGTGGAGCGAAGGAGGATAGAGGTCTCCGACTACCTGGTTGGGACCAACGTTTGCGTCGAGAGAAAGTCGTTGGGTGATTTTCTGAAGTCCATATACGATGGAAGACTCTTCGATCAGGTTGAGCAGATGAAGGGCAACTGCGAGATCATCATAGTACTGGTAGAGGAGCCACATTTCCACCTGAGGAGGGATGCAGTGCCTCACTACTTGGGTGCGCTGTCATCGTTGGCCCTCAGAGGTGTATCGGTCATACACGTCGTCTCCCCGGAGGATACGGCCAGATTCCTAGCCTACCTGGCCAGGAAGGTGGAGGGGAGCAGGCCGTCCGTGATACCGGTCAGGAGGAGGAGGCGCCCCAAGTCTTGGGAGGAGGCCTACGCCGTGTTGGTCAGTTTTCCCTCCATAGGCCCAAAGTCGGCGGAAAAGCTGCTGAACGAATTCGGGACCCTGAAGGATGTTTTCAGCGCCGACTTCTCTAGGCTCAGGAGGGTGGTTGGCGAGGCCAAGGCCAGGAAGATCCAGGAGGTCCTGAATACCCCCTTCAGGCAGGTGAAGGAGGCAAAATTGATGGAGGATGATCAGGGATAGAGCCTCGTGGGAGTCCTAGGGAAGGGAATCGCGTCCCTTATGTGGGGAAGGCCCGCTATCCACCTTATGGTCCTCTCTATCCCGAGCCCGAATCCCGAGTGAGGAACGCTGCCGTACCTCCTCAGGTCTATGTACCACTTGTAATCCGATGGATTGAGACCCTCCTCCCTTATCCTCCTCAACAGCTCCTCCTCGGAGTCTATCCTCTGACCCCCACCGACTATCTCCCCTATGCCCTCGGGCGCCAGTAGATCCGCGCAGAGGACCACCTCGGGTCTCTCTGGATCTGGTTTGTGATAGAACGCCTTGGCCTGCTTGGGATAGTGAGTCACGAACACGGGCAGATCGAATTCGAGGGAGATGGCCCTCTCCACCTCGGTTCCGAAGTCGTCCCCCCACTCTACCTGGATCCCCTTCCTCCTAGCTATGTCTATGGCCTCGTCGTAAGTTATCCTAGGGAAGTCCCCCTCCAGCGGTTCGAACTTCCTCCCCATGGCCTCCAGTATGTGGCCAGCCCTCTTCACCACCTTGAGGGAGACGAACTTGAGCAGAGACTCGACCACATCCATCATCCCCTGGAGGTCGGCCCAAGCCATCTCGGCCTCGGCATGCCAGAACTCGGTCAGGTGCCTCCTGGTCCTCGACTTCTCGGCCCTGAAACTGGGTTGGATGGTGTAAACGTTCTCAAAGGCGAAGATAGCGGCCTCTAGGTAGAACTGGGAGCTCTGGGTCAGATAGGCCTTCCTGTTAAAGTAGGGAACCTCGAAAAGGGTCGCCCCTCCCTCCACAGCGGCGCCGACGAAGGTAGGCCCCTCTACCCTTATGAAGCCGTTCTCCACGAACCACTCCTCGACGGCCCTCATGACCTCCCTCCTGATCAGCAGCGCGTTCCTCATCTTGGTTGTCCTGATGTGAAGATGCCTGTTATCCAGTAGGAACTCCTCCCCTGAGTCGGGCTTTATCGGAAAGTCATGAGATGGTCCCACCATCTTCAGGTTGGATGCCAGAAGTTCTATCCCTGTTGGGGATCTGGGATCCCTCCTCACCCTCCCCTCCACCACCATAGAGGCCTCGATGCCGGCCTCCCTGGCAGTCCTGAGGTCATCCTGTCCCGCTTCACCCTCCTTCACTACCACTTGGACAACGCCCGTTGAGTCTCGAAGTCGTATGAACACCACGCCACCCAGTTCGCTCTTCCGGTAAACCCAGCCCGCGATCCTGACCCGCTCTCCCTCGGGAAGGTTCCGCAGCTCTCCTATGAAGTGAGTCCTTTCTCCGAATTTCCACATGGAGGAGGACACCTCCGTGGGAGATCGGGGTAGGGAATAAAAAGATGTTAGGGTTCAGATGCGGGAGGACCATGGAGCTCAGGCTCGCTCTCAAGAGGCTGGAGGATAGGGGACTTCTCGAGGTCATAGAGGAGAGGGTATCCGTTGAGTACGAGGCGGCTGCCTATTTGAAGAGATGGGATGGGAGGAAGGCAGTCCTCCTCAGGAGGCCAGTCCTGCGAGGCGGGGGGGACAGCACCTTTCAGGTTGCGGGCAATGTAGCAACCTCCAGACGAGCGATCCAGATGCTGCTCGGAGCCAATAACATGAGAGAGGTTAGGAACGGCATAAGGAGGGCTCTGAATAATCCCATACCTCCGGTTGAGGATGAACCCGAGTGGGTCAGGATGGAAACGGATCTGGAGTCCCTCCCAATACTCAGGCACTACACGGGTGAGCCCGGACCCTACATGACGGCCTCCATTGTCATCTTCAGAGATGATAACGGCTCCTTCTCATCCTCTTATCATCGAATGCTCCCTATAGGGAGGGACCGGTTGGTTCTCAGGGCCGTGGAGGGCAGGAGGCTCAGCAGGGCTGTGGAGAGGTGTGAAGAAGCGAATAGGAACCTGCCAGTGGCGGTATCCATAGGCAGTCCCGTGGAGGTGATGATCGCCTCCGCCGTGCCGGCCGAGAGCACGGACAAGATGGCCCTGGCTGGGGGAATAGCCGGGGAACCCGTTTCTCTTTCGCCCTGTCCCGATGTAGAGGCCTGGGCCCCGTCTAGCTCCGAGATTGTGATTTGCGGTGAGATACTGGCTGGCGAGAGGGCACCGGAGGGGCCCTTCTACGAGATCCTCGGGAAGGACGTGGTCAGACAGCAGCCCGTTCTCAGGGTGAGAGGCATTTACGCCAGGAGCTCGGCCATCTATCAGGCCATACTCCCGGCGGGAATGGAGCACCAGCTGCTGATGGGGCTCCCGGTTGAGCCCCTGATAGAGGAGAGGGTCTCGGAGGTGGCCGATGTGGTGGACGTGGCCATGACCCCTGGTGGTGCCGGTTGGATCGAGGTGGCCATCTCCATCAGGAAGAGATCACAGGATCAGCCAACGCTGGCCGGGCTCATGGCAATATCGGCTCACAAGAGCCTGAAGAGGGTGATAGTGGTCGATGAGGACGTGAATGTCTCCGACTACGTGGAGGTCATGAGGGCCGTTCTTCAGAGGGCCCACATACCGGAAGATTTCAAGTCAATCCCCGGGATCAAGGGATCATCACTCGATCACAGCAATCTGAGGGAGGTGGAGATGGACGGGGAGACCAGGATCATAAGGCTCCCGCAGGGGAAGATGATAGTCGATGCTACCATAAAGGGACCGAGGGACTTGGTGGAGAAGCCGACCAATCCATACATCACATCCGGGTGACCTGATCAACGTTTATTTACCCTTTCTCAATATGCAGTGGGGGAGGAAAGGCAGGTGGCCGGCTACAGGGCCATGACCGGGATGGTCAAGACAAACGTGCACGATCATCACATGTACAGGATACGGATGGGTGAGCTGGAGTCCCTGCTGCGGGCTCTCGGATACAGGATAGTCGAGAGGATAATCCAGGTCAGGCCGAAGGAGACGGTGGACTACGTGTTCGGCAAGGGGAAGGTGGAAGAAATAAGGGAAAGAATAAGGAGGGTGGATCCCGACGTGTTCGTCGTTTACAATACTCTGACCAGCAAGCAGAAGTGGAATCTCGAGAGGAGGCTCGGAATCGAGGTCATAGACAGGTACGATGTCACCCTGATGATATTCAGGGAGGCGGCTAGCGACGTCCTGTCCAAGCTGCAGATAGAGCTGGCCACCCTAGAGAAGGCCTTCCCCTACGTCAAGCTATCCGCTTCTATAAAGTACAGGAGGATGAGGGCGGGATTCAGGGGAGGAGGTGAGTACGCCTATCATAAGCAGATCAGGGCCCTGCAGAGGAGGATGAAGATCCTGAGGAGGAAGATAGACAAGCTGAGCAGGCAGAAGGAGATGGAGATAATGAAGAGGATCAGGGGAGGGGCGAGGATCGCGGTGCTCACGGGATACTACAACGCCGGGAAGACGAGCCTCTTCAACGCTCTGACCGGATTCGAGAAGCCCGTGAGCGACATGCCCTTCACCACCCTGTCGTCCAAGTACGGAGGAATAGAGGGGGAGAACACCTATCTGGTGGACACCATAGGATTCGTCTTGGACCTGGATCCCAGGCTGATAGCGTCCTTCCAGCTCAATCTGCTGGACATAACTCATTCTCACAGGCAGGTGCTAGTGGTGGATGTGGCGGACGGCGTGGACCTCATGAAGGTGAAGCTCGCCGAGAGTCTCAAGATACTGTCCGATCTGGGTAAGGGCAGGGAGAGCATGGTAATAGCTGCTAACAAGGTTGACAGGCTGGAGGATTACGAGTACTCCGCTAGGGAGGAGGTGATAAGAGAGCTCGTCGGTGATGGCGTTCCCATAGTTCCGGTGTCCGCCAAGAGTGGAGAGGGCCTCAGGGACCTCGTCAGGGCGATAGTGGGTATCCCGGCTTTGGAGATCCCCCGATAATTTCATTTTAGAAATATTTTTATTTTTGAAAGAATGGTGCTCCCGGTGAGCCGGTGGTGGCCGGGGATGTCAGCAGGAGGGTGGCTGGCGTAGCCTTGCTCGGAGCCCTTGGTAATGTTTTAGCCATTTTCTCCACTGTCTTGGGAAACATACACCCGCAAATAGCGGTGGATCTTTCTCATCTCGCTACCGTGCTGGCCGCCTACACCATGGGACCCGCTGATGCCACCTTGGTTGGCGCTATCATATCAATAGTTCCCTTCGTCAGATTCGGCCTGCTCGGGGAGTTAGGGCCTCTGGCTGGTTCTCTCATATTTCCCGGCAAGGCGCTGACCGGACTATTCACCGGGTTGTTAGCCAAGAGGGTGAGACACCCGCTCCTCGCCTTGGGCCTCGGATACGTGCCGGAGTCAATCTTCACTTGGCTCAGCTTCAGGCTGTGGATTCCCGTGCTGGCGCCTGGCGTGACGGGCTGGCTCACAGACGCCATAGTATACGGCATCCTAGTCAAGGCATGGGTGGAGATCCTGATCATCGGGGCTGCATCCGAGGTGCTGATACCCAGAGTTAAGGACATGGTACCCTATGCTCCTGTAGACTAACCTCGCCACCGTGTAGGCGTCCGATCTCATACCAGGGCAGGGTGAGAACTCCACGAAGTCCATTGCCAACACGTCCGCTATTCTGAAGATGCGCTTGAGCATAGAGAGGAGTTCCAAGTAGCTTGGTCCCCCGGGCTCGGGGGTTCCAAGACACGGCAGGATCGAGGGATCGAGCACGTCCACGTCCACGCTCAGGTAAATCTTCTTCCCCACCATCCTCTCGATGAATTCCCGGGCGGCCTCGGCGCTTGGAGGAAAGGTCGTCAGGAAAGCCCCATTGGAGGATTCCAGCTCCTCCTTCTCCTCCCAACCGAGGGTTCTCACTCCGTAGATGAGCACCTCTCCCACGAGTTCGCTGACCCTCTTGGAAACAGTGGCATGGGATACCCTCCTCCCTTCGTAGCTGTCGTAGAAATCGGCATGAGCATCCAAGACCACGAATGCCTCCACATCGTTCCCTATCCCCATCACGCCTCCCAGGCTCAGGGTGTGTTCTCCCCCCAGCAGCACGGGCACCTTGCCATCATTCCTAACCTTGGACACGACTCTTCTCACGATCTCGACCATTCTTTCGGGGTCCAGTCCCATGACGGAGAGCTCGGGAATCGTGTGAAGTCCCGCCTCAGCAGGAATGCATCCCAGCCCTACATCGTATGGATCCATGTAACGGGATGCCTCTATAACGGCTAGGGGGCCCGTTCGAGAGCCAGGCATCCAAGACGATGTGGAATCATAGGGCACGCCGATTAAAACGTAATTCGAATTCTCATAATCCTCCTGGATCCCTAAGAAGCTGAAAGGCACTATGTTACTCCTAAAGCCGCCCAGGCGAACCACCTGTCCCTCAGGATTACTTTCGCAGTTATATTTTTAAATAGGCAATAGCACGAGGGAGTAGACTGGCCCCATAACGGGCAGCGCGAGAGGTGAGCAATATGGTAACGAGAAGGGTTGGAGTTCCCATGACGGACCGGATACTTGAATTCCTGGAGGATAAGAGGCCTGGACTCAAGGCCAACGTCTGGAAGATCTTTTACCCAATGAGGGACGAGCAGCCTATAGAGGTCAGCGTGAAGCCCGGTGCTCTCGCTGGGGAAACCCTCGAGCTCGAGTTCGAGGGCAAGAGGCTCATTGTAAAGGAGGAGGCCGTTGAGAGGAGGCCTGCCAGAGCCGGTGCAGGGGCTTACTGAGCCCCTACAAATTCCTTATTTTAGAAGGGATCCCTTCTGGCCGATGAATGCTTAACAATGTTTATAGAGGTTTTCCTGCAATTTTCTCTGGTGCCTGTTAGATGGGCCTAGGTGTCCCTATTATCGTACCCGTGTCCAAGCCTTCCAAGGGCGCTGCTGGAAAGACGGGCCTGTGGAGGGTCGAGAGACCGGTAGTGAATGAGGACAAGTGCATAAAGTGCTGGCTTTGCTGGCTCTACTGCCCTGAGGATGTGATATCCGAGGGAGATAACGGCTTCCCGAAGATAGACTACACATTCTGTAAGGGATGCGGGGTGTGCGCCGATGTGTGCCCCACCAAGGCCATTCAGATGGTAAGGGAGGAAGAGTGAAATGGGGCCCGAGGGGACTTGGGAGATAATAACCGGCAATCATGCCGCCGCCATAGCCGCGAAGCTCGCGCGGGTAAAGGTGGTTCCTGCCTACCCGATAACCCCCCAGACCACCATTGTGGAGTACATAGCATCCTTCATAGACTCGGGCCAGATGGAGGCCGAGTACATAAGGGTGGAGAGCGAGCACAGCGCCATGGCCGCGGCTATCGGGGCTTCGGCGGCTGGAGTGAGGGCCTTCACCGCCACAGCCAGTCAGGGATTGCTGCTCATGTCGGAGGTCCTCCACTGGGCTGCTGGCTCGAGGCTTCCCATAGGCATGGCCGTCGTCAACAGGGCGGTAGGCCCACCTTGGAACATTCATGTGGATCATCAGGACGCCATGTCCCAGAGGGATACTGGCTGGCTCCAAGTGTACGTGTCCTCGAACCAAGAGGTGCTGGACACGATCCTCATGATGTACAAGGTGGCGGAGAACCCTGATGTACTGCTGCCGTTCATGGTATGCCTGGATGGATTCGTGCTGAGCCACACTTACATGCCCGTCAACATCCCAAGGCAGGAGGATGTCGCAGAGTTCCTTCCCGAGTACAGTCCATCTCACTGGAAGCTCGATCCGAATGATCCGATCACGTTCGGCAATCTGGCCCTGCCGGACGAGTATCAGGAAATGAGATGGTCCATGGATCTCTCGATGAGGAGAGCCTTGGACCTCATAGAGGACGTCTCGGAGGAGTTCTTCCAGAAGTTCGGTAGGTATCACGGGGGTGCCACCTGGAAGTACAAGGTGGAGGACTCTGACTACGTTATAGTGACCGCTGGCACCATGGCATCGGAGGCCGAGGTTGCTGTCGATGAGCTGAGGGATGAGGGAATGAGAGTTGGCCTTCTGAAGGTCAGGAGCTTCAGGCCCTTCCCCCACAGGGACATGGCCGAGGTGCTTCAAGACAGGAGGGGCGTCGTGGTCATTGACAGGAGCATAGCTTTCAGCTCCGGAGGCCCGCTGGGAATAGAGATTAGGTCCTCTCTCTACAACAGGAGTGGAAGCCCGCCTATAGCCAATTACGTGACCGGGTTGGGTGGAAGGGATGTGACGTACCGTGACATCGTCGCCATGGCAAAGGATGGTATAGGCAGGATTATGTCGGACAGGTTGAGGAGACCCTACTACTGGTTCAAGCTCAAACCGGAGTATGAGAGGATAGAGCTCTCCGAGGAGGTGAGAATGTGACCCTTACCATTCACGACCTCAGGAAGGAACCCGGCTCCTACCTTCCAGGTTCTGCCGCATGCCCGGGATGCGGGGCCACCCTAGCCTTCAGGATAGCGTCTAGGGTCCTAGGCCCAAACACAGTCTACGTAGTCCCTGCCTCCTGCTTCAGCGTGATACAGTCTCCCTTCCCTAAGAGCGCAATCTCAGCTCCTCTATACAATATAGCCTTCCCGGCCGCCGCGGCAACGGCCTCTGGCGTCTACAGAGCTTACAAGATGCTGGGAAAGGATGTTAACGTAGTGGTGTGGGCTGGCGACGGTGGGACCGTTGATATAGGGATACAGGCCCTGTCCGGTGCAGCGGAGAGAGGGGAGAACATACTATACGTGTGCTATGACAATGAGGCCTACATGAACACGGGAATACAGAGATCGGGTGCCACTCCCCTGCTCGCCTGGACGAAGACCACTCCCTCTGGGAAGAGGGAGATGCCAAAGGACATGCCTATGATAGTCGCGGCTCACAGGGTACCGTACGTGGCGACCGCCAGCGTCGGTTATCCCTTCGATCTCGCCAACAAGTTTGAGAAGGCTAAGAAGATCAAGGGATTCAAGTACATACACATATTCTCCACCTGCCCGCCTGGATGGAACTCGCCCGTGAGCAAGACTGCCGAGGTGGCCAAGCTGGCGGTGGACACCTACTTCTGGCCCCTCTATGAGATAGAGAACGGGAAGCTCAGGATCACAGTAAAGCCGAAGAAGAGGCCATTGAGGGAGTTCCTCGAACTCCAAGACAGGTTCAGGGGGCTGACGGAGAGAGAAATAGAGGAGCTGGAGAAGATAGTCATGGAGAAGTGGAACTTCCTCCTCCACCTAGAGAAGTCAGAGAGGGTGTTCTGAGGTTTCTCTCCTCTCCTTCCGCCTCCTTCTCTCCATGATCTCCTTTATCTACCTCCTCCACCCGTCCGTCGTGTTCTCCTCCCTTCCTCCTGACGAGCAACACGGCGATGGCTGACACGACGAGGGCCGCTGCGAGGGCCTCGGATACCAGCCCGAGCACCACCATGGCAATCGCCTGCAGGGCTGCCTCTCTTGTCCTGCTCCTGTTGAGTATCAGTAGGGCGTCCTCGGAGAACGGATCGAACCATGATGTGGCCCTAGCATAATCCCTAGCCGTGCTTATCAGGGCAAGGGTAGTCCTGTCCAAGGCCTCGACCTTGATGCCGAAGGATCTGAGGTAATCCGATATATCCTGACCGGCGGCCTCGCTGAGGTACCTGACGAACTCGCCTGGATCCTTGACGACGACCCTGTCCCTCCTTACGAGTCTGAAGAATTTCTTGTAGAGCTCCGGACCCCCGTATTTCTCTGCCAGCTTCCTGATCAGGACCTCGCTGGCCGTGTAGTAGAGGCCAGGGTTCCCAGGAAGCCCTCCGCCCCTCCACTCGAGGAGGAAAGCGAAGTTGCCCCCGGTCTGGGTGAGGACCGCCCTCTCAGCCACCTCGTCGTAGGGGACATCGAACCCCAAGGCCTCCTTCACTATGACCGAGCTGAGGTACTGGGCCAGGCCCTCGTGGGCCCACCTGAGGTCGACGCTGAGACCGGCCGCCTGCATGTACTGGTGGAGCAGCTCGTGCACGAAGGTGTCCGGGAGTTCGTAGTCCGGCATCCTGACCAGCATCATGTTCAGGTTTATCTCTCCTTGGGTTATGACGTCGGACGTGAATCTGGGTCCTGTGTACCCGAGGGTGGTTATCTCCTCCATGGTTCCCGGAACGAAGAGCTTCACCCTCACAGGTATCTCCTCCTTGACGGACGTGTAATCTTCTATCAGGGGTAGCGTTGCCCTGTAGTACTTGGTTATGTTCTCGACCACATCCTCGTATCTAGGAGGATAGCTTACGGTTAGCTTACCTATCTCCCTCTTCTTGAACTTTTGGCCGTCCTTCACCTTGAAGGAGATGAGCACCCTCATCGTGTTGTTCGTGCTACCATCCACATCGTATCGAACCATGTTGTAATCCCCGCCTTCCTGCAGCCTGTATCCTTTGGGCTCTATCCCCTGAGGATGGAATTTCTTCGGGAGCTTCACTAGGACTGTCGCGTCGTCCTCGGGTGAGAAGGCTATCTGGGTGGAGAAGAATGCCCCGTTCGGTTCTACTATCAGGGCGCCGAATCTGTAGCTCCAGGATATCTCCAAGCTAGTCCCCGCTATATAAGAGAACGTCAGGTTGGAGTAGAAATAATACGAAGTGTTTCGGATGAGCTTCTTCTCGCTTATGGATCCTGATAGAACCTTGAAGTTGTACTCCCTGAACTTGGGCACGAGGACCCAAGAGCTGCCAGCGGAGGTGGAGTTGAACTTGGTGACTATATCTATCCAACCACTTTCCCTGACCGTAAAGACGTAGGTGTAGTGTCCCCCACCGGTCGCTTGTTGAATTGACAGGGATGGAGTAACCGCGGGAAGCGCTAGAACTATCGCCAAGAGAATCGGAACTGCGGATCTCATCTAGGATACCGGTCTGGCATCCGGCAACGCCTATTTAATTTATCCGGATACTGACTGGGGATTTACTTGGAGGTGCTCGTTAAGGAGCCTGAGTTCGTGGTCACCCAAGATGAAGAGAGGAGGATCCTCAGGAGGACGAGCATCCTAGTGAAGGATGGAATCATAGAGGAGATCGGCGATGTCCGCGGCCCGGTTGACGAGGTCATAGATGCCCACGGGCTCATAGCGATCCCGGGGCTGATAAACACTCATTCGCACGTACCGATGACTCTCCTGAGGGGGGTGGCCGACGACATGGATCTCTTCCCCTGGCTTCGCGAGAAGATATGGCCCATGGAATCCCACCTGAGGCCAGATCACATAAAGGCGGGAACGGAGCTGGGTGTACTAGAGGCTGTAAGGACGGGCACCACCACTCTATTCGACATGTACTTCTTCGAGGACACCGTGGCGGAGGTCATGAGTCGTCTTGGGATGAGGGGTGTCCTCGGGGAAGCCATAATAGACTTTGGAACGCCTGAATGTAGGGGAGGGGATGAGTGCCTCTCGCTGGCCGACGGATTCGTGAGGAGGTGGAGAGGGCACCCCCTGATAGAGCCGGGATATGGGCCCCACGCCCCCTATACCGTCTCTCCTGAGAGGATGAAGGAGGTGGCGGAGAGGGCGAGGGAGTTCGGCGCAGTCATTCAGATCCACTTGGCGGAGACCGAGAGAGAGGTGAGGGAGATTGAGAAGGAGCACGGTATTGGTCCAATCGAGTTGGCCCATGCATCGGGTGTCTTAGGCGACAGGACTGTTGCAGCTCACGTTGTCTGGCCCAGCGGCAGGGAGATCGCTCTTCTGAGGGAGACCTCGACCCTAGTCTCTCACAACCCCGTGAGCAACCTCAAGCTGGCATCGGGAATAGCTCCGGTCCCGGACATGGTGGGGTCCGATGTGAGGGTGTCCCTCGGGACAGATGGGCCCGCGAGCAACAACGCCTTGGACATGTTCGAGACCATGAAGATCACCGCCCTCATCCACAAGGCGGCTAAGGAGGATCCCAAAGTCATGCCCGCCCAGACCGTGCTCGACATGGCCACTAGGATACCAGGTGATTTCCTCAGCCCCAGATGGAGGATAGGAAGGATATGCAGGGGATACAGGGGAGATCTGATACTCTTAGACGTTAGGCTACCCTGGTGGACTCCCCTGCACTCGGTGGTTTCCCATCTGGTCTACTCGGCCAGGTCGACGGATGTCAGGTATGTCCTCATAGACGGAGAGATCATCCTAAAGGACGGCAGGTTCATGAGAGGGAAGGAGGAGCGCATACTCAAGGGAGCGGAGAGAGCGTCACTTGACCTTCTGGAGAGGTCCGGGGTGGAATCATTGCTTAAGGGCGTGGATTAGATCCGCGTAGCTTGGGATAACTGCCCTGCATGAAATTCCCAGAAGCCTCACCAGCTCCATGGCGTCCTCACCCTCCACCTCCACGAACTCACCAAGATCCCTGACGTAGTCCAGAGTTACCTCGGATCCGAATCCATTCAAAATGACGGGAGTTCTCCTCTTCCACACCACCACCTTTACCTCATAGCCCCTGCTGGATAGAAGCTTTATGAGGGCCCCTAAATCTTCGGGGCATGGTGAGTCAATTCCCACCCTAGAAAGAGCTTCATCGCACCTTGGATCGCCTAACTCTCCTTCTATCTCCTCCCTTACCTTTTCTATCCCCCCTTCCATTCTCCTGCCCTTGTAGGCGATCCTGATACTGTTCCCCATGACCCTAACCCTGAGCACTTTACCAGATGACAGGAGATCGCAGGATCTCGTATCCAGATAGTGATCCTCTTGCTCTATCGTGTCCAGAAGTCTGAAGGATACCCTATTTCTCCTGAGTAAATTCAGGAACTCTCCATGAGGTATCCTCAGCTTGACCTCTCTCTCAACGCCCAACAAGCTTCACCTCGTATGGGGGGTGAGGCGGCGGGGCCGTTGGGGGGTGTGCGGCGGGCGGCGGGGCTTGTCGGGTGCGCGGTTACGACCCTAGGCGCTGGCGCGTTTCGTCGGTCACTTCGCCGTCGTCGGTCCAGCCGCGGATCTTGTAGTACTCCGGCAGCATTTCGTCGAGGTGGTTGACCT
>JALWYH010000071.1 GCA_027078475.1 Thermoproteota archaeon | reverse complement strand
CTTTTTTCACTCTAAAGCCTTATCATCGGCTCTCTGGCCGAGGGATTCTTTACCCCCGGGAGAATGAGGGAGGCCTGATGGCTCCCTCCACTCGTCTTGTTCGCTTCCATAACTGTGATCGAGCCACCGTGATTGAAACCCTCGGGTACTTGGTGCGGGGATTAGCTGCATCACGATCTCCTCTATTTCTTAGCATTCTTCCCTCAGTATTCGATAGTAGTGAAACTCTGGCTGAGTTAACTCATCAGATCCTCTAGCTCGTAAACCAAGAAGCCCTCTTCCCTCAATTCCTCCTTCCCCTCAATCGATTTGGCAACCAGCCCGAGGTGTCTAACTCCCTTCAAGTTAAGGGCAGTTCCCTTGCTCTCGAGCTCCTTTAACACCCTTCTTGCCTTTCTATTGGTTAGGGAGGACCATTTGACCTCTATTAGCGCCACCTCCTCGCTACTGTAAGCCACCACGTCTATCTCCACGCCACCCTTCCACCACTTCCCCACCTCCTTCGGCCTGAAGGGGAGGAGTGGCACGATAAGCTCCCTAGAGGCCCTTTCGAAAACCCTTCCGAGGTAGGAGTTGAAGTGGGCCCTGAAGTTCTCTACAGCCGGCTCCCTGTAGCCGGATTCTATCTCGGACTGGAAGGGAGAGACGAAACTGAACCAGAAATCGAAGTAGTTATCACTTATCTCGTAAATTCCCCTTTTCGCCTTCTTTGAGGAGAGGACCGGCACTACCCTCCTGACAATCCCTAGTGAGGACAGCACGTTCAGGTAGAATGGGACGTCCTTCGGCCTCAGGAAGGCGTAGTTGGCTATCTCCGTTATCCTATTGTATCCGAGGCTTATGGCCTCCAACACTTGCACGTAGGTGGAGTAGTCCCTGAGCTCCTCCATGAGCAAGTTCAAGGCGTCCAGATAGAGGAAGCTGAATGGGTCGAAGAAATTCTCCTCTATCTGATCCTCCACATCTCTTCCCGTGAAGAACTCCAAGTACTTGGCAACGCCCCCAGTTACGGCATAGATCTTAATGAGGTCTTCTAAAGATGCATCATGAAACCAGAGCCTCAGCTGTTTCATGTTGAAGGGTTCCACCTTTACGTACCTCTCGGCCCTCCCGTAGAGGGGGGATTTGACCCCCAGCACTCTAGTCTCCATCAGGGAAACGCTTGAACCGCAGAGTATGAGGGTTACGCCCGAGCTCTTCAACTTCTCATCCACTATCTCCTGGAAGTCGCTCAGTATTCCGGGATCGTCCCTTACCAAGTAGCCGAACTCGTCTATAACGACCACTACTTTACCCTTACCCTTGAGGGCCTCAAAGGCGTCCTGGAAGCTGGAAAACTGGACTTCGGGTATTCCCAAGAAGGAGGACACCTTGGCCGAGAACCTCCTCAGATTGTAGGGCAACTTCCTGAGGGAGCAGAGGTAGTAGATGGCTGGCTTGTCCTTTATGAACTCCTTGAGCAGCTCTGTCTTTCCAACCCTCCTCCTTCCGTAGACTATGATTAGGTGATCGCCCCTCTCCCAGCTCTTCTCCAGAGCCGACAGCTCGAGCTCCCTATCCACAAATTTTCGAGTCACAACTATTATAGTTATGACTATAATTTAAGCGTAATGCCTTAAAGGGAACGTCGGAGTATTGGGCTATATTAGACCTAAAAAGCGAGTAACTGAATGCCTAAGAGCTCAACTAAGCCCTTAATAACGTGATTCCCCTTCGAAGGAGGATACGTAGAGATCATTCCCGACGGGATAAAGATCTATTATCTGGCTCGACCTGGACACTTACCTACCGGCTTCTAGGTATGGCTGTTATCGAGGTTTCCCCCGTTACCTATGCCTGCGCCAGAAACTAGGAAGCCGCTATGGGTCTATACGATGAATACGTTTTTCTTATTCCTCCAGAGAAGATAATGGAAAATGGTCGTGGAGAGGGTATTGGAGGTATTGAAGGGGTATGAGGACGTGATCTTCGCCTACCTATTCGGTTCCCACGCTAGAGGCAAGGCCAGCAAGATGAGCGACATAGATGTTGCTGTGTACCTGAACCCCTCTCTCCCCCCCGATGTCATGTGGAACACCTTCTTGGACATAGCCAGTCGCCTGAGCTTCAGGCAAGTGAAGGTGGACGTTGTCCTCCTCAACACCGCCAGCTATCGACTGTCCTACGAGGTCCTCAGGGGTAGGCTCCTCTTCTCCAGGGATGAGAGGATGAGGAAGGAATTCGTCTATCGCATCCTGAGGACCTACTTGGACAGGAGGTATTACGACCTGAGGAGGGCCAACCTCATCATCTCGAGGTGAAAAGATGTTCTTCAAGGAGAGGATCACCGAGAAGCTCAGGTACCTAGAGATATCCCTGAGCTACCTGCGGAGCAGGAGGGATATCACCTTGAAGGACCTTCAGGAGAACTACGAGCTGAGGAGTGCCATTGAGAGGAATTTCCAGATAGCGATAGAGGCCGCCATAGACATAGGCGAGATGATAATATCCCAGGAGGGGAGCGAGATGCCAGAGACCTACAGAGAGGTCTTCCTCAGGTTGGGAGAGGTAGGAGTAATCCCGGGGGATTTCTCCAATCGGTTAGCCCAGATGGCTGGTTTCAGGAACATTCTGGTCCATCAGTATAGCGAGGTGGACCCCACCAAGCTTTTAGAATTTCTTAAGACGAGGCTTGAGGATCTGGAGCTTTTCTCAGACTACATCAGGGAATATCTGAGGTCCAAAGCCGCGGAGGCCTAGGCGTGATTTAGAGGGGGCTGAGGGTAGGGCTTCTCTAATCTTCATGTTCGTGTCCGCTACGATAGCCTGGCCTAGCCTGAAGGTCCACGTCCCCTCTTCCTCCGGCGTGCTGTGAAAGGTGAATCTCCGCAGAGCTGGAGATGGTCCCGATAATTTAAAATGGACGGGACGGACGCCTCCTAGCAATTCTCTTTGGGGTGGCTTCAAAGGGAGAGTTGTGTGAGTAGCCTCGTAGTATTCGAGGGCCCTCACCGACTCCTTCCCCTTAATTCTCCCATCTGGATCTTCCTTAAATCACGCGTTTTCAGTAAATAAGGGGTTCTGCATGAGCGGAAAACTCGTAGGATCTGTTATCGTGGCCCTGATAGTCGGGCTGATCCTCGGGTACGGCGTCGCCTCGACCATGGGTGGGACGACCGTCTACAAGACCACCACCCAAACGAGGACTGTCCCCGTGACGGTGACTACCACCAAGACCTTGACGAGCACTGTGACCAAGACCGTGGAGAAGAAGGAGGAGTACGGTGTGAAGCTCGCATACGATGAGAGGGTCGGGTACTACCTGGTGGACTCCAAGGGAATGACCCTGTACTTCTTCTCCAAGGACTACGATGGTGGGAGCAACTGCTACGGTGATTGCGCAAAGAAGTGGCCCGTCTTCAGCCCCAACAGACTGATTGTCCCCAGCACCCTCAATCTAACCGACTTCACGTTCATACAGAGGAGCGACGGCAAGGTACAGCTCGCGTACAGGGGACAGCCGCTCTACTACTGGTTCAAGGACGCCAAGAGGGGGGACACGACGGGGCACGGGGTCAAGGGCGTCTGGTTCGTCGCGTCTCTTAGAGGAAGCTGATTCCCTTACCCAGCCCGCCTCGTCTCGCCCCGTTCCTTTCCTTTTTCGGTCTGGATCTGCGGCCAGAACTCACCTACGGGTTTCTGATATGGGCTTCAGCCATGGAGGATGAGTATCTCAGGTAGCAGCTTGCTCTCCACCTTGGCCAGGGTCTCCGAGAGGTAAGACTTGGATATCCCGAGCTTGTCGGCCAGCTCGGAGAGGGTGATCCTCCTCGGGAAGTCGTAGTATCCCTCCTCTATCGCCCTGAGGAGTATCTCCCTCTGGCGGGGGGTCAGCTCCCTTCCCCTGCCCCTCCTCACCCTCCTTACGGTTATCCTCAATCCCCTGTCCCTGAGCATCCTCCTGAGTTCCTCCCCGTCACCTGCATGATCCCACTCGGCCCTGCCGGCCTGGACGGTGAAGGGCGGTGTCGGATGAGCAGCAGCCGCGAAGACGTCGGCTAGGGGGCAGGTGTGCCTGACTAGGATTGTGAGGGGCCTCTCGTTCTCAACGATTACCTCGTCCACAGCCTCGTGAGATATGATCAGCTCCAAGGCGTCGGGCTTGGATGGGAGCAGTATCACCCTGGAGGTGCTGCAACTCCCATTCTCGTGGACGTGGAAGAAGATGGAAACGACTCTAGCCCTCAACGACCTGGCCCGGGTCAGGTCTCCGAGCCAGCAGCCCCTCGGTAGCTCGGAGGAGCACACCATCATGAATGACACATGTCATAAGAGGGTAGCTTAGATATAACTCCTGCGTTTTTCAACTTTATTTACCGAACATGTTCGCACCAGCTTAATCTGACACTTGACGATCCCTAGGCCCGGGGATCGATCATGATCCAGCTGAGTGTGGTCGATGCCGTCGATCTCTTCTACCTGATATATGCCGCAGGTGTCTTCGTCTTCATGTTCTGGTACGCGAGCAGGCTAAACAAGCCCAGGAGGTGACCGACTTGGTCAAGATGGAGAGGGAGGAGAAGATCTGGCTGGGGATAATTGCCCTCTTCGCCATAGTGTTCAACGTCGTTACCCTCTCTCCGCTAGTCCCCTGGGTGCACTGGGACATCTTCAGCCCGCCGCAGCCGGCCAAGGTCATAAGGATAGAGATAAAGGACCACAAGTTCTTCCTAGTTGACGGGGGCGAGATGAAGCCCCTGAAGGCTGGAACCATATCCCTGGATGCGCACGTCCCCATCAAGTTCGTAGTGACGAGCGATGACCTCACCTACGGGTTCGGCGTCTTTGATCCCGAGGGCAGGATGGTCTTCCAGATGCAGGTCCTTCCCAACTACGAGAACAGCATCGTTTGGATCTTCGACAAGCCCGGATACTACACAGTCCGCTCCACCGAGTACTCCGGGCCCGAGCATCCCTACATGTACGTTGAGGGGGCCATTCAGGTTAAGGGAGGGAGTTGAATGGGCCAGATATCGTTGGAGAAGCTCACTCTGAGGTATGTCGTGGTTGCGAGCCTCTTCCTAGCCCTTGCGGGAATAGAGGGCATGATGATGAGGACCAGGCTTCTCAACATACCCTTCATCGATCCGGAGCACTACTACGCGGTGCTGACCGTCCACCCACTGGTGGGGACCTACGGGTGGGCCTACCTGACCGTGATGGGGGCCTTCATCTTCCTAGTCCCTACGCTGCTCAAGAGGGAGCTGTTCAGCATAAGGCTGGCCTCTTGGAACCTCTGGCTCCAGACCGCCGGGGTCCTCCTGATGTGGTTCTCCGGGTTCCTCTTCCACTACGCTGCGCTATACACCCTCTACTGGCCCCTTCCTGCCCACTTCTCAGCTCCGGGAGCCGTGACATTCTCGATAGGCCTGATCCTCACCGAGGTGTCGGTGCTCCTCTTCCTGTTCAACATATTTGCCACCATCCTGAGGGTCTCCAGGCCGGGCCTGGGAACCAAGTCGGCCGTCGTGGCGATGCTCATGGCCTCCTTCGGGCTCGGGACCCTGTTCAAGGTGCTCACCGGCTTCGTCAACAGGGTCAGGCTTGGCTTGGGCCTCGGCAAGCCCCTCCTCACAGACGGTAAGGGAGAGCCTGAGAAGCTGCCTGTCTTCGTGGTGGCCGTGTTCAGGGGCTCCATCGACGCAGTGATAAACGCCGTGGTGCTAGCCGGTGCCGGCGCACTCATAGCTGGCTACATGCTCCTCAGGACCTTCGCTGGTCCCATCAATCCCCTGTCAGTCATGGATCCGCTGATCTACAAGAACGTGTACTGGTGGGGCCTCGACATGATAGCCGACGGAGATGTGCTCATATGGACGGCCGGGACCCTCTACCTGCTCGCTCCGCTGCTGGCCAACAGGAAGCTCTACGCAGAGGAGGTCGTCAGGTACATAATCCTGGCTGACCTGCTGGTGTCCATGGGCGTGTGGAGCCACCACCTGCTCAGTGACAGGCCCCAGCCCTGGTTCCTGAGGCTGTTCAGCGGTCAGTTCATCACGTGGGGCGAGGGCTTCACCATGGGCCTGACGTTCTTCACCGCCCTCATGACCCTCTGGCTGGCCAGGCCGCTCAAGCTCACCCTCCCGATAAAGTTCATGCTCGGAGGAATAGTGGGCTTCCTCCTCGGCGGCATGGCCGGGCTGATACAGGCCAACTACGGTCTGAACGTCATCATACACAACACCCAGTGGGTGCCCGGCTTCCACTTCCACGAGATGCTCCTGACCGGGCTCGGCAGCATACTGTTCGCCGCGATATACGCGCTCACACCGATGCTCGCTAATGTGCAGCTGGACGAGAAGCTGGGCAATATCCACTTCTGGCTGTGGATGATAGGTGGTATAGGGATGTCCTTCTCCATGGGGCTGGCGTGGCGCGAGGGCATGCTGAGGAGGACCCTCTACTTCACCGACAGGTTCCTGCCCTACATGATCCCGGCTTGGATCTTCGGAGCCATACTGGGGCTCGGCTTCCTCGCCTTCCTGCTGAACGTGATAAAGACCTTCGGGTTGAAGAACGTGATAGGGCTCTTCCTGCCTGAGAAAGAGTGATCTACCTCCGTCCCCTCCTTTTTTATCGCCTGTCCGATCAGCTCAAGATAAAAAAGGATGAGGGGTTCACTTTAGGAACTTGGAGACGTACGGGCTCTCGCCCGGGGCTTTTCTCCTGAAGTGGCCGCTGGGCTTCCCAGTCAGGAGCTCCTCGAACCAGGCCTCGTGCTCCACCTCCTCGTGCAGGATCGCTAGGGCTAGATCGTAGGTTCTGGGATCCTTACCGTGTGTGTACTTGCATATCTCCGTGTAGATCGCCACGGCGCACCTCTCCGCCTCCAAGAGCACCTTCAGGATGTTCTCGAGGGTCGGCTCGTCAGGTAGGTAGGCGTCCATGCATGCGGCCTTCCCGGCCAGATCCCTAATGTCCTTGGGCAGGTCGCCGCCCAGCTCGTATATCCTGGGGACGAGGGCCTCGAAGTGGTTCCTGTCCTCTATCCTTGCGTCCTCCACTATCTCCTTTATTCCTTCTCCCTCTGGACCAGTAACGTGGCTCCTCAGGATCGTGTAGTAATAGTAGGTGGTGAACTCGGCCGCCGCTGCCCTGACGAGCAGGTCCAGCAGCTTCTCCACATCCACTCCTTCCCTCTCTATCAGCTGCCTGTTCCTCTCGGGCATGATATCACTATGCCTGCAGACGTTCCTAATTAATAAATATTTCTAATTAGAAATTATTACTAATTACTCACAGGTTTATAAGAACTGACCGGCCGATTCCCCGTATGTGGAGGAAGGTGGCGCTGGAGAGACTCAGGAAGGCGGGTTACAAGATCACGCCGCAGAGGCTCAAGCTCTTGGATGTGCTGGAGAGGATTGGGAGGTCGCACCCGTCCCTCAGGGAGGTGCACGAGGCTGTGAAGGAGGAGTTCCCCACCATAAGCTTCTCCACCCTCTACTCTAACGTGATGGTGCTCAGGGATCTCGGCCTAGTGGAGCTCCTCCACTTGGGAAGTGAGACCAGGGTGGAGGTCAACGTCTCACCCCACGTGAACGTGATCTCGGGTCGGAGGGTGAGGGATCTGGATGATCCTGAGCTGGTGAGGGAGATAGAGAGGAAGGTGGGAGGGAGGGTCAGGTTCGTTAACGTCGTGCTGGAGGACGAGGTGTGATGCTAGGTGCCTCACATCGGTAGCCGGGGATGCACTGATCGGCTGGTCAACAACCTTCTAACTTCTAACTGTAACACATCCGTGAGATTCGGGGAGAGGGTTCACACGTCCGCGGCCCTTTTCTCCCTTTCCACGGTGACCTCCTTCCTAGGCAATCTCCTCACCAAGAACTCCTTCCCCCGGTATTCTATCACCGCAAGAATCCCTTCCTCCACCAGCCTGCTGATCAGGGAGTCGGCATCGACCCCCTTCTCCCTCAGGAAGGCCTTGGCGAAATCCAGCCTTATCGGGTGAACGGCAGTCGTTGCCTTGAGGTACTCCTCGGGGTCATCGGACACCTTGAATCCCGGACCCTCGTATCCGGTCAGGAGTTCCACCCTAACCCCGCTGGCCTCCTTGAAGGTCAGATAGTAGGTGGAGAGCGTCCCCTCGTCTGGAGGTTCGACCCATGGCTCGGCAGGCGGTCTTATGGGTATCGCCACGTAGGAGATGTCGGGATCCAGCTGGGAGATGAAGCTGCCGACCTTCTCCGCCTCCCCCTCTCCATCGTTGACGCCCTTGACGAGCATGGTCTCTGTGAGCAGCCTGCCCGGGAAGGAGGAGGAGAACTTCAGCAGCCCCCTCAGGATTTGATCCAGATCCAGCTCCGGGTGAGGCCTGTTCACGAGCTTCCACACCCTCTTGGTGACGGCATCGACCTTGACTGACACCATGTCAGCGAGCGAGAGGGCCTTCCTTACCTCCTCCATGAAGATGAGGGATGAGTTCGTTATGACGGCCACCGGGATGTCCAGAGCCTCCTTTATCCCCCTTATCTCCTCCTCGAGGTGGATGTCGAGGGTGGGCTCCCCGTCGGGCACGAACGTCACCACCTCGGGCCTAGCCTCCTCGGCCTTCCTCACCACCTCCTCGACAACCCTCTGAGGATCGTAGAACTCCTTCCTCCTGATGTCGATGTGGATGGTCCTCCCCACCTGGCAGTAGATGCACGAGTAGGTGCAATGCTTGGGAGGGATGTTATTCACGCCTAAGGAGAGGCCAAACCTCCTTGATGGGACGGGGCCGAACGCTATCACTCGGTGATCGTGAAGTTAAAGGGATTAAACCTTTGTTGAACCTTCATCACGCAGCTTATCGGTGGGCTCGTGGGATCAGAGCATGAGCCCCAGGGAGGAGAATATCTTCCTGAACCTCCGCATCTCGGTCAGATACCTGAAGCCCTCCTCGGTCAGGTGGAGGCCACCCTTCTCCCCCTCGTAAATGAGTCCCTTCTCCCTCAGCAGCCTCAGGTACTCCACCAGCCTGGAGTAGGGCACGTTGACCTCCTGACCGAGCCTCGTCGGCGCTATCCCCGGGTTGGCCGCCACGGCCTCGAGCATGTCCATGACTATGGCCGCCTGGGATCGGTACTTCCTCCTCACCCTTTCACCCTGAGCACGGGAATGAGCAGGAGCAGGGCAACGGGCCTCACCGTCTCGCCGGTGATGAGGAGCCAGGGCTTGGCGTAGAGCAGTGAGAGGAATGTCATGAGGTGGGAGATGCCCAGTCCCAGGTAGGCAGCGGTGGCGTGCTTGGAGGCCCTGCCGCAGGACACCAAGGCAACGTAGAGGATTATCGCGGCCGGAAGCAGGGGGATCAGCGAGAAGAGCCTCTCCGCCGGTGAGGTGGCCTTGATCGCCAGCAGGAGATAGCTCAGGGTGAAGGAGAGCTGTATCGCGATGAACCAGTGGTTCGCAGCGAGGTCGGAAAGCCATACCCTGGGCGGGGCGTGCGGAGGGGATGAGAGGGTCACTGAGAAGACGGCCGATGCCAGGAAGGAGATCACCATGATGGAGAAGGACCCCATTATCGATCCCATGCCCGGGATCCCCATTCTTCGGGCCCTCCAGGCCTGGAGCGTGAGATAGGACGCTATGAGGGCGGCTCCCAGGTTGAGAACCGATATGGTCAGCGCGAGGGACGGTGGGATCGCCTGCATCTGGATCGTGGTTCACGGCATCGGTACCTATTTAGAGTCACGGGTAGATCCGGATCCAGGCCAGGAGGAGGAACAAGGCCATGGACGCGAGGAAGTAGGGAACTGAGATCCTGTGGAACCTGTCCAGCTTCAGGTCCGCCATCCTCAGGGTGATGAAGTTGGCCATCGAGCCCACCACGAGGCCCGTCCCCCCGAGGTTGACGCCAACCAGGAGGGATCTCCAGTCAGCGGTGTGGTTGAGCAGGGTTATCGTAGCCGGCACGTTGCTGATGACCTGACTGAGCAGGGCGGAGGAGGCCAGCGCGGTGACCCCTTCAAGGGGAGGAACGACTCCCATCGATCCCAGGATGTGGGAGAGCTGCCCGAAGTCCATGAAGAGGAGGACGAAGATGGCCAGGAGTGGGACATCTATCCCCCTGATGGCCTCCCTCCTCACCAGGAGGGACGAGAGCACGGTGACGGCCACGCCCACCAGGTAGTGCCCGTAGCTGGCCAGCACCAGGTTGACCGTGAGGAGCAGGGCGGCTGAGACTGCCGGGATCGGATCCAGCCTTATGGACACGATCCTAGTAGGCTTCTCCCCCGCATCGGGGAGTATCGAGGAGAAGAGGATCAGCAGCACCGTGGACAGGGCGAAGAATGGGATGGTTACCCGGAGGATCGAGCCCAGGGGCAGGTGGAAGTGGCTCCAGATGATGATGTTCTGCGGGTTGCCGAAGGGGGTCAGCGCGGATCCCACGTTGGCGCCTATGGTGACGAGAACGAGCATGTCGGAGGGATCGCGACCGGTCATCCTGTGGAGGGTGACCACCAGAGGGACGAGAAGGAACAGGGCCGTGTCGTTCATGAGCACGGCGGCGACGAGCTCGGAAGCCAGCAGGATGAGGAACACGCGCTTCCTCCCTTCCACCGAGAGAATCCACGCCGAGACCTTCGAAAAGAGGCCGGACACGTCCATTAGCTTGGAGACGAGCATGAAGGACAGGATGAGCGAGATGGCCTCCAGGTTGACGTACCTGGCCGACCTGAAGAGGAAGCCCGGATCCAAGATGAGGAGGAGGACGTAAACCAGGAGGAGGACGGAGAGCAGCTTCTCCCTGAGCAGGAATCTCCTGACCTCAGTAAACGTACCTCCTTACCTCCTCTGTAAGGCCGTAGTCCGGCACTACCTCCTTCCCGTCGCTGGATACCCTCACGTGAGCCACCAAGTAGGGCCCCCAGGCGAGGGGAACGGCCCAGCACCTCTCCGGCTCCCTGTACTCCGTGGCGTCGAGCACCCTCAGTTCGCCCACTATCTCCTCAGCCCTACCCCTGACGACGCTCGGATCCGCTTCTCGTGACGATCTGGGCGGTCTGCCCTTGGGCGAGGGCTCCATTGTGTCGGTGTCGAGGTGGATCCTGTCGAGGGCGTACCCCTGATACATCAGGGGGATGTCCACGTGCCAGCCGTCCGGGCCGCCCCTGATCAGCGCGGGACCGGCGGTCAGGAGGGGCAGGATCTCCCTCACCGCCTCAATAGCCCTCTCAGCTTCCTCCCTGCTTATGGGAGGAGATCCCCATGGACCCCTTATCCTAATTGGAGGTGGCATCTACCCTCCCCAAGTAGTGTTCGGCCTAAAAGAAAACCTTTCCCAGCTCCTGGAGGGGAGGACAATTTGTCCGTACTCGTAATATATTCTGACGGGCTAATGAGCCTGGAGAAACTGCGACGATGGGTGTTGAGAGTTACAGGGGGTGGTCCGGATGGATCTGACCCAGATCAAGCTCAAGGTGAGGTCGGTGGTGAGCATCTCCCAGCTGGCAATGGGGGTCTTCCTGCTGATGAGCGGGATAGCCCTCTACATAGCGCCCTCAGGCAGGGGTAGCAGCGAGGCCCTGATATGGTTCATGACCAAGGCCGACTGGGAGTACTGGCACACGGTCATAGGGTTCATCATGGCCGGCTCGGCCCTAGTGCACGTGGACCTGAACTCCAGGACGCTGAAGGTTCTCACGAGGAGGCTGATGGGGTGATGGCATGGGCTGGGAGACGGTGAGGTTCCTCTCCGTGATCGCCCTAGCGGTGGTGACAGCCACCTTCCCCTTCTGGTATCCCGAGGTGACCGGGACGGAGAGCAAGCTGGTGCACGAGGAAAGCCCGACCTTCGTGATAAAGGGTGTACTGAAGGAGGTTGGTGACTACTACGTGGTCGTTGAAACCCAACGGGGTGAGGTGAAGGTCAGCGTGCACGGGTGGTACAGGGAGAGGACCATGAAGTGGTTCGAGGTCCTGAATGAGCTCAGGAGCTACGTGGGATACGGTGTGATCATGGAGGTTGAGGACGAGGGTGGAGGCAATCTAGTGGCCAAGCACATCGAGATCCCGTCTACGGGGGTCAGGTACTGATTTGACCTCGCCCTTCTAAGGGAATCCTTTTTACAGCATAGCCGCTAATTGAACCGATGCCGAGGCCGAAGGGCAAGATAGGAAGATTTCAGGTGATGGCCCTCCTCCAGGCTGCTAGGTACTACCTCCTCAAGGGAGATTTAGAGAGGGCCAAGTCATTCGGTCTGAACAGGGCCATCTTCTATGCCTGGGCGAAGAGGTCCGGCGGGAGACCGGCGAGGAGGCGCGCTGCCGGCGCCACGGCGCCTTCGATGCCCCTGGCCGCCAGGAACATCGAGAAGCTGGGTAACGAGGCCGCATACGTCTCCGAGAGCGGCCTGTTCACCATAGGGGACGAGGTCCAGAGACCCGAGGACTACGACAGGCAGGTGGCCCGGAGAATAGACGCCGTGATCCCGTACGAGGAGGCTTGGAAGGCGGCCCTGAACTACCTCAAGACATTCCCGAGGGAGGTGCTCCTGGATCAGAGGCAGTTCTACGAGAAGGTCTACCTGCCAGTGAGGGATCACTTCGAGGAGGTGATCAGGAGGTACTCGGGATCCAGGGGGCTGGACGAGTACGTGAGTTCGTGAGTTGAAGGGGGTGCGAGGAGGGGGGGAGGTGGTGAGGCGTTGACGCGGTCCACCTCCTTACCCAGTTACGGATATCCGGGGCTCCAACCCATAGAGAGGGTCATGAACGCCTTGGGCAATACCTGGGTCAACGTCAGGAAGCTCTCCCATCTGACCGGGCTGGCGGAGTGGAGGATCAGGTCTTCCCTGGCCTTCCTGTCCCTGCTGGGCATGGTGGAGATGCGCAGGGCCGGTAGGATCAACCTCTACAGGCTGGTGAGGAGGGACGATCTGAGGAGAGCATTCCTGGGTAATGAGATCTTCTTCTGGATCCTCTGGTCCCTCCTCACAGGTAAAGAGGTCAGGAGGGGGCACGTCTTCAGGTTCGCCATTAGGTTCTCCCAGGACATCGGATTGGTATCCGAGGGAGAGCTGACGGCAGAGGGGAGGAGGGAGGTCATGGCTGAGGCCGTGAGGAGAGCCTACAGCGAGATAGCGGGGCCGGGCGAGCTCGTCCCCCTGGATGAGATTTCCCGCGTCCTAGAGGAATGGGGCCTCCCCCGGTGGGAGTTCAGGAGGAGTGTGCTGGGGGCCTTGGCCCTGATAGAGGGGGTGGAGGTGGTGAGGCTCGCGGGAAGGAGGGGATTGAGGGGCGAGGGTGATTACCTGAGGATGCACGGGGTGAGGCTGCCAGCCGAATCCCTTAAAAGCTGATATAACTGTAGTTTACACATGCCGGAGTTCAGGTGCCTGGCCTGCGGGAAGGTCCTCACAGCCCCCACGAGGGAGGAGCTGATGGAGATGGCGAGGAGGCTCATGGGGGACTGAGCGCCGATGCGGCCCTCGTACCAAGAGGGCAATATAGTTCCCGATAAATCGCCACTTTCCAGCTCGTTTTTGAACCCAGGCAGCGGTTCGGGGCTCTGACGGGCCCGCGTGGAATCTTTTTAAGTGTTCCACGCACCAGCACCTCCTATGAACACCAAGACCCTAGCCCTGGCGGCCGTCGTCATCATAGTGGTGGTGGCCGCCGCCGTCCTGCTCATGGCCCCCAAGCAGGCCCCGGTCCAGAGGCGCATCCTCAGGGTCGCCATGGGAACCGACATAGTCACCCTCGATCCTCACGATGTCCCCGATAATCCGAGCATCTACGTCATCGATAACATATACGAGGGGCTGGTCGAGTACGACGACAAGCTCAACATAAAGCCCGTGCTCGCTGAGAGGTGGGAGATAAGCCCCGACGGCAAGGTCTACACCTTCCACCTCAGGAAGGGCGTCAAGTTCCAGGATGGAACGCCTTTCAACGCCCAAGCTGTGAAGGCCAACTTCGACAGGCTGTTCAACAACAAGGAGCTGGCCAACAGGAACAGGCTCGTCCCGTTCATCGACAAGGTGGAGGTGGTCGACGACTACACCGTCAAGATAATCCTCAAGGAGCCAGTGGCCACCTTCCTAAATCTGCTGTGCCACCCGGCCGGAATGATGATAAGCCCCAAGGCGATAAAGGAGGGCGTCGACCTGAAACACCATCCCGTGGGCACCGGCCCCTACAAGCTGAAGGAGTGGAAGCCCAACACCTACGTGGAGCTGGAGCCCAACCCCGACTACTGGGGCGGAACTCCGAAGCTCGCCGGTGTGAAGTTCCTCGTCGTGCCGGAGGACGAGGCCAGGGTCCAGATGGTCGAGTCGGGCGACGCCGATGTGGCCATAAGGGTGCCGGCCATAGATGTTCCCAGGCTGAGGAAGAATCCCGATCTGAACGTGAACGTGACCAAGACCATAAGGATCGTCTACATAGGGGTCAACATGAGGAGCCCCAGGCTCCAGGACAAGAGGGTCAGGCAGGCCATAAGCCTGGCTATAGACAGGAAGGCGATAGTGGACAAGATACTTCATGGGGTGGGCAGGCCGGCCAAGAGCGTCATAGCGGAGGAGCTGATAGGATTCTACGACACCGGCAAGCTAAAGTACGATCCGGAGAGGGCGAAGCAGCTCATAAAGGAGGCAGGAGCCGTCGGCCTACAGCTCAATCTCTGGACCCCCAAGGGCAGGTATCCGGGCGACTACGAGGCTGCCCAGGCCATAGCCCAGTACCTGGAGGCCGTCGGGCTGAAGGTAAAGCTCAGGGTATGGGAGTGGGGGAGCTACGTGGCCGAGCTGCTGAAGAAACCCGAGGACGCGAGTCCGGACAGGGATCTGTTCCTCATAGGCTGGGCCCCCAGCACCGGTGAGTACATAGGTGTCTTCAGGCCGCTCTTCCTCAGCGAGAGCATTCCCAAGTTCAACCTGTGGTTCTACAGCAACCCCAAGGTGGATGAGCTCATAAAGAAGGCCGAGCACGCTCCGAGGGACAAGATAATTGAGTACACGAAGCAGATACAGGAGATACTCCTCGACGACCTCCCGGCCATACCCATCTACAACCCGGGAGACGTGGTGGTCTACAAGAAGGGGATAAGATCCCTCTACTACATCCCCACCGAGGTCATCCTGACCAAGTACGCCTACTTCGGTTCGGGCGGCTGAGCACCTTTTTAACTAGCCCTCCCTTCCCTTTTTCCAATGTCCGACCTCGCCAGATACGTCGTCAGGAGGATCCTCCTGGCAATACCCACCCTGCTGGGGGTCAGCGTCATAGTCTTCCTGATGATACACATGCTCCCGGGAGATCCGGCCCAGCTCCTCGCTCCTCCAGAGGCCACGATCCAGGAGGTGGAGATGATAAGGAGGAGGCTCGGCCTGGACAAGCCCCTGTGGGAGCAGTACATCATATTCATGGGCAATGCCCTAAAGGGCGAGTTCGGAAAGTCCCTGTTCACCGGCTACACGGTGAGTGAGCTCCTCTGGCCGGCCTACCTGAACACCCTCACGCTCTCGGTCCTGGCCATGGGATTCGGCCTGGCCATCGGGATCCTGATGGGGATATACGCGGCCCTGAGACCGAACACCGTCAGGGATCAGGCGGTGACTTCCCTGTCCCTCTTAGGCATATCCATGCCTGTCTTCTGGCTCGGGCTCATCCTGATAGAGATATTCTCCGTATGGCTCAGGCTGCTC
Source organism: Thermoproteota archaeon (assembly GCA_027078475.1). Taxonomy (GTDB): domain Archaea; phylum Korarchaeota; class Korarchaeia; order Korarchaeales; family Korarchaeaceae; genus Korarchaeum. The sequence continues at coordinate 1,702 of JALWYH010000071.1, read as the reverse complement.
CCCAGCGGCGGCAGCGGCACCCCCAAGCATCTCATACTCCCCTCCCTCACCCTCGGGCTGGTTGGAGCGGCCTACGTGGGCAGGGCGACTAGAGCCAGCATGCTGGAGGTGCTCTCTCAGGAGTACGTCAGGACGGCCAGGGCTTACGGCCTCCCGGACAGGCTCGTGGTCTACGTATATGCCCTGAGGAACGCCCTCATCCCGGTCATCACGGTGGCTGGTCTGATATTCGGGTACATGATGGCCGGGGCCGTTCTGACCGAGACCGTGTTCAGCTTCCCCGGCCTAGGCAGGCTGATAGTCAACGCCATATTCGCCAGGGATTATCCCGTGGTGCAGGCGGGCATCTTGGTTGTCGCCACCACCTTCGTCGTCATAAACACGGCCGTTGACATACTCTACGCCTTCATCAACCCGAGGATAAGGCTGGGGTGATGGCATGCTCGAGCTGGATCCCGCCACCAGGAGGACCCTGAGGAGGGCCGCCAGGAACAGGAACATAAGGGTGGGCGGCGCGATAGTGGCCGTTTTCGTCCTGATGGGCCTGCTGGCCCCCTACATATCCCCCCACGATCCCACCAGGGGGAACCTCAGGGACAGTCTGCTCCCGCCCAGCTGGAGGTACCCCTTCGGCACCGACTTCGCCGGCAGGGACGTGCTGAGTAGGGTAATATGGGGGGCCAGGACCTCCCTGATCGTCTCCACCGTCAGTGTCTTCATAGCGGTACTCGCCGGGGTGCTGGTCGGTGGCCTCTCCGCCTACATTGGCGGCTGGCTGGACGAGACAGTGACGAGGATCGTGGACATAATGCTGTCGTTCCCCGACATCCTCCTGGCCCTCTTCGTGGCGGCCATAGTGGGTCCCGGCCTGGAGAACGTGATACTGGCGGTGGCCCTGTACAACTTCCCCCAGTTCGTGAGAATAATGAGGGGATCGGCCCTCCAGGTGAAGGAGATGGAGTTCGTCGAGGCGGCGAGGGCAATAGGGGAGAGCAACCCCTCCATATTCGCCAGGTACCTCCTGCCCAACTCCCTGGCCCCGATAGTGGTGCACGCCACCCTGAGGACCGCGGCCTCCATACTCACCGCAGCGGGTCTCAGCTTCCTCGGCCTGGGTGTTCAGCCCCCCATCCCCGAGTGGGGGCAGATGATGAGCGATGCCCGCACGTACCTGGTCACCGCGCCGCACGTTTGGGTCTTCCCGGGGATAGCCCTCTTCATCACGGTCCTCGGCTTCAACCTGCTCGGCGACGGGCTAAACGATGTCCTCAATCCCAAGCTGGAGGTGTGACCGTGCTGCTTGAGGTGGACAATCTCAGGGTCAGGTACAGGACCGATGAGGGCGTGGTCAGGGCCGTCGACGGCGTCTCCCTCTCACTGGGGAGGAGGGAGACCTTGGCCGTGGTGGGCGAGTCCGGGAGCGGCAAGTCGACCCTGGCCCTGGCGGTAATTGGACTCCTGCCGAGGAGCGCGGAGGTGGAGGGGAGCGTGAGGTTCATGGGGAGGGAGCTCACCTCCATGGGTGAGGGGGAGCTGAGGAGGATAAGGGGGGATAGGATCACCATAGTCTTCCAGGAGCCCATGACGGCCCTCAACCCGGTCTTCACCGTGGGAAGGTTCATGAGGGACATCTACCTGACCCACAGGGAGGGAAGCGAGGACGAGGCCCTCTCCCTGGCTAGGGAGTGGCTCGCCAGGGTGA
>JALWYH010000070.1 GCA_027078475.1 Thermoproteota archaeon | reverse complement strand
GTTTCCCCTGAAGATCTCTATGATCACGCTGGAGTCAAGGACCGCATCCATCCGTCGACCTCTCCCAGCTCGTCCTCAAGCTCCCTAATTTCATCCTCAGTCCTAGTCCCAAAGGCGATCATCAGCACGTCCACGTTGCTTCTCTTACGTAATAGGGACCTGATCACGTCCGAAAAGCTCCTGCCCTCCTTCAGCCTCCTCAGCTCCTCGTACACGTCGTCAGATATGGTTATCGTCCTGGGCATGCATGCATACACGAAATCCGGATTGATAAACCTTACTGCCCCAGTCCAGTCCAAGTCCCCGATTCTAAGGGCAAGGGATAATTCATCCCCGGGAAACTCTATGTGTTCCCATGCCCTCGCGGCGCGATCGCTTCAGGCTCCCTGATTCTCATCCCTTCGTCGGATTTTCGAGAAGTTGCAACGGGTCCTCTATCTAACTCCCTCTTAATATACTGAATTATTCTTTTCGTTTTTCTCATGATGGGACCCTTATTGGTGGAATTTCATCCTCAATCATGAGCGGCGGATATTCACTCCATGGCCGGGAAAAGGACAGCTAGTTGTCCCTGAACTTCGATAGCCATGCCTCCCTCAGCTCCGCGAATCTGTAGGCTGATAGGAAACCTATGTTCCACACGGAGTTCCTCCCTTTAGCTCCTATATTCCTCAAGATTCTATTCACCGTATCCGGATCCACGGGGTAATTTTCACCGTTCTTCCTCCTTATCTCCCTTATTATATGCTCCGTGCTCGAGATATTGAAACCATCCAAGGAAAGCCTCCACGCCGCTTCCAACACTACGAGTCCTGTCTCGATGAACTCGTGGTCGGCCTCTCCTACCTCCTTATCCTCTGCCCTCTGATCGTCCTCCGAGTTTCCCTCATCTCCCTCCACTTCAATGCCATGTCCCCTGCCGACAAGCCTAACTATCTCGTGGAGAGATGCCTCCGTGTCGATCAGGCCCTCCTTCACCAGAACGTAGGCCGAAGCCAGGTTCGCACAGTGGCGAGTGAAGCATTTGAGGTATGTCTGTAGCGTCCTTCTTAACAGCCCGATTAAGTCGATCTCCTTCTCCATGATCTCCAGGACCCTCTTGAGAAGGTCATCCGAGAGTGAGTACTGGTGCTCATTACAGCATACCTGCCGCTCCGTACCGATCTCTCTAAGTAAACTTTCTAGATCCTCCAAGCTCCTGAACAGGTACGATCCACCATCGATCAACTCGACTTGGTAGGAAGAGACTCCTCGCGGTCCTGTGCTGATCGTGACGGTGGCTGCCGCGGGTGATGTCGATGGAGCGAGAAGTATAATGGACCTCACGAGTTCCCCGTCTAACTCGACAATGGTTCTTCCGATACGGTGCTTTAGACGGTATCTCTCCAAGAGATCAATCGTGCCTTCCAGGGCGGAGCGATGGTTCTCCAGCACCTTGATGAGGGAATTTAAATCGAAGATTTTGAAGTTCTTATTGCCCTTCCCCTTTGGATTCTTCGCAGCAGGTACGCTGCCGTCTTCTTGTTTATCCAGTCTCGCAATGATAAGTCCCCCGGGGATCCATTCCTCACCTGACTCGGAAAGACGGGTCAGGGCCTCCTCTATGGATCCGTACTTATCTATGAGGCGCTCGATCCTATCTTCCCTGACCCTGAGGAACCCGAATTTCGCTTCAGGTCTGAACTCGGGATTGTAACCCAGTACGGAGTTGAGCAACCTGTAGTCAACATCAATCTCAGTCAGGGATTCAAAGAAAAAGATTAAACTCCACGGGGCGTCCTCACTCGAACTGGCCCACAGGGCGGAGGCGAGACCGGGGCTCTCTACCCTGGGAGGATAAACGATTCTACCCAGAAGTATGTACCTGCTCCCTCTTAGGAATAGGACGTAGTCCCCGGGCTCTATCGTATTCCAGTTGTTAACGTATTTCTCCGTGGGCTTCAATCCCCAAACACATATCTCATTGTATCCGGAGTACCTGAGTTTCGATCCTGTATCTGGCTCATGTTTGATTATCTCCTCTACCGGGACCGGGTTGAGGACCGTCCTCTTGAGATTACGAATAGCTTTTCCCGATGCTGAAGTTAACCAGAGCCTGGGAGGTCTTCTTTCACTCATCGCCCCTATGCGAAGGACACCACCGAGGGGCGCTTGTTTACCCAACCCCTTCGGAGGTACGTCGTCCTTATCCCTACCGAATCCCAATGAATCGCACCTCAGCCATTTATCGTCCAAAATTTTTTCCAAAAGTGACGATAAAAGCGTTTTTATCCTTTCTTTCACAGTAGTACTAATCGATGGAATTCCTGGCCCCCATAGACATCCCCAAGTGACATGCAGAGCGCGAGTAGGGGGAGCGATGGGAGTGCCCACATCCGGCTGATCGTCGCGAGGGGTCCAGAAAGGGGCTTAAAAGCTTATATCTGATTCGCCTTAACGGGGCTCGAGATGTACTACAGCGGCAAGTTTAAGCTGGTGATGTACCCGGTAGGTCAGGGTCTCTTTCAAAGCTTGAATTACCTCCCCGATTTCCGGCACGGGAGTTGCAGGCCATTCCACATGGTTTACGATTGCGGGACCTCGAGGGAATATTGGCGTCATGGAGAGAGGGCCGTTACAAGCTTTATTACCTATGATCTGAGAGACGAGCCATATTTGGATCTCCTAGTGATATCCCATCTGCACTGGGATCACGTGTCCCTCCTGCCCACCCTCCTCAGCAGGGTCAGCGCGAGAAAGGTCGTTCTCCCCTACCTGACTCCCTGCGAGAGGCTCTACGAACTGATGACGGAATTCCACCTGTATCCGAACTGGTACGTGAGATTCATCGCGGATCCGGTAAGCTTCCTCCTGAATCTTGGCGTCGAAGAAGTGCTCCTGGTTGGTGAGGGAGAGGAGGGGGCCCAACCACCCGTTCCACCCGGCTCACCTGGGGAATTCCCACCGCCTGAAGATATGGGAGCAAAGCTGAGGGAAATGAAAGGTGAATGGGCCGCGTTGACGCTCGGGAAGAGTGTGGGTGGGGGAGGAGCCGAGGATCCCAGCCGTCTCGACCGGAGCTACACCGATGCCGATGAGTTCCGTAGACACGAGGACGTGCTATCGCGCCATCTCAAGGTAGAATCCTCGTCGCTCAGGGTGGAGTTCCTCACCATGCCAGTAGTTCTGGTATTCGGGTGCGGCAACCGTGAAAGGGGCCATCTGATCCATGTCTGGCCCTTCTTGAGGAAGCCCGGGCTGGGCGATGAGGAGCACGAGTTCATGGAGGAGGTTTCTGATTTACTGCGCGACTGCGGCATACGGAGGAGGGAGAGGATTATCGACGATCAGGGGAGATGCCATCTGAGGAGTTCCGAAATACTGGGGCTGATGGGGAGGCGGGATTGCATAACGAGGATGAGGGAGGTATATTCCAAGTACCTGAAACGGCTCAACGAGCACTCGCTCGTAGCCCTGGTCAACGCCATCGCTGTCGAGAGAGAGGGAGAAAGGGGGTGCACCCGCTTTCGCGCCTCGGCGAGGTGCTTGGGGATGAGGGAGGACAAGCTGAGATACTACAGGGGAAGGTTCAATCCGAAGGTTCCACTGAGGGGCAGGAGAGGGTTCCTCTTCACGGGGGACCTGTCAGCGAGAGGAGGCGAGAGATCCCGCATCTTCTCCCAGCTGGTTGGATACTATGGTAAGGACACCGTCTCGAATCTGTCCTACTACCAGGCGCCACACCATGGCAGCAGCAATGGCTGGGATCGCGCCCTCGATGGCCTGGAATCGGACCTGTCTGCGGTCTCCTATGGCTGCGGTAATAACTACAACCACCCGCACAGAGAACACATGGACTGGCTCCACGGTAGATCCCGTCACCTGGTCGAGGTAAACGAAAGGAGGGGCCATCTGATAGGTTACTGGATTCTGAGATAGCAGGGCCACTTTCGACAACCATCAATCGGGCGGGGCGGGTTTACCGATCCCCGTACCAACCTCTCGCGCTCACACGATCCTCTCGGAAACCCGCCACGTAACCAGTTCATGCTCATGAAAAATCGCCGATGTCTGGGGATTGCCACTTCTCCGCATCGGCTCGATCTGCAATCATAGCCAGAGCCTTTTGATACCCGTCTCATCGAAATCCGCATCCTCGCTGGCTATTGCCTGCAGCCCAAATACTTCCACAGTAGCCGCATGGATCGAGTCGGAGGGTTTCAAGCCGTACCTGATCATGTACTTCCTGGCCTCTACATAGGTCTCCAGGCCCAGCGTCAAAATCTCTGTGTGAGGGAGCACGGCTCTGTCGATGAACTCCATGGTCTCTTCGAATGGCACGCCATACTTCTTCCTAGATATGTACAGGGTTTCATCGAGCACCAGCAGATTCACGAAGAGCTCGTGATTCCTGTTCAGTTCTTCCCAGAACTTCTCGACGAGCCTAGCCTCATCGTCCGGCATCTTCACGTTGAGGTATATGAGGAGGTTCGCATCAACCAGAACCTTCAATCCTCGAACTCCTCCTCGAGGTCAATCTCCGCTAGATCTCCCAGCCTGGCTTCCTGTCCCTTCACCTCCTTCCGCCTCTCTCTGATCCATTCCAAGGTCTCCTCAATACTCCTCGGGCCTCTGATGACTATCTCATCTTCTCTAATCTCCAGGATGACCTGATTGTTCTCCCTTATTCCATATTTTCTCCTGAGCATCTTGGGGATCACTATCTGGCCTTTGGGCCCCACCTTGACCTTGAGTTTCACCATTGGTTATACCATGTATTACCTAGGGTTAGATTTTAATAAACTCGCTCATCATAAATCCTGTAATTCTGTTTCGGCCACGTCCCTTAGCGTAGACCATGACATTCTCTTATCATGCTCAACGCGTCTCGATCAATCATGATGCTGAGGATTGGTTCCCCAGCGGAGTGAGTCATATTTTTATTACATTGTTGTATTACAACACGATGTCGGTGGTCGTGAGCTTCAGGATAGATAGGAAGATCAAGGAGAAGATGGACGAGCTCAGGCACATCAACTGGAGCGAGGTGGTCAGAAGAGCCATAATGGAGACGATAAGGAGGGAGGAGGAAAGGAGACGTAAGAAAGACCTGTCAAAGATCAAGAAAGCTGCTCTCAGGTCGGAGAGGCTCTCCAGAAGGGTGGAGGGATGGAGCTCCGTGGAGGAGGTGAGGAAATGGAGGGAAAGGTCGTAGTTGATGCCTCCGTGGTGGTCAAGTGGTTCGTCGATGAGGAGCACTCCAGGGAGGCGAGGCTCCTGAGGGATGCGTATGCCTCCGGGGTGATTGATCTGGCCTGCCCCAGTCTCCTGCCTTACGAGGTGCTGAACGCCCTCAAGTACTCTGGCGCTTTCGGTGAGGAAGAGCTGAAGGAGGTGGCTGAGACGCTCGATGACTTTCAGCTCACGCTCCACGACCTGTCGGGGGAGCTCGCGAAGAAGAGCGTTGAACTGGCTATGAGGAAGGGGATCACCATATACGATGCGTCCTACGCCGCCCTCGCCGAGCTTCTCGAGGTCGACGCCTACACGGCCGACGAGGAGCTTCTGAGGAAGGCGAAGGGGAGGATGAGGCACATAAGGGATCTGGAGCTGTGAAGGGCCAAGCAGGTTCACCGCAAAGCGGGCATCATCTGGATTGCTGGACGCACCCTCCAGCTACCTCCCAGCGATCATGGAGAGAGGGGAATTGCTAGAGGGGATGTACCTGAGCATCCGGCTGGGAAGACCTCATAGCACTGGAACGCCTGACTGAGGAGAGGAAGAAGATTTTGGAGGCTTTGAAGCGTGTTACACGATCCCTCATCCGAGATCCATGAGTGACTCATTGAGACTGGAACACCCAAGTTTCGTGACGTGATCGACGATGCGAAGGAGATAAGGGCGCCATCGGGAACCCCCTGACTAAAATTAGGGTCGTCTTCGTCGATGGCAGCTTCCTGGACATTTACTGGAGCGCCTCAGGCAGGTACAGTCTGCATTACGAGAGATTTCAGGATCAAGATTTGGAGCTGCAAGCTAAGCATTCTCGCTACCTTGAAAAGTTCGTAGAATTACTTTGATACTTCTAATAATCGTGTTCAGCTTCCTCTGAGGCTTGGTAGTTCCTCTTAAGCTCTCCAATCTTCTCCTCGACGAAGACCATGACCCTATCCATTAGGTCCTCTAAAGAGGTGAACTCGCTTGGCCCGACGTTCTCATCGCTGCCGTCGTGGAAGTGATGAGGGAAGGTGCTCACACTCTTATGGGCCTCGTGGGGCGTGTTGTCCCACCTATAGATGGTCCCGTCCACGTGCCTCCTCTCCCAGTGAACCGCGTACCTGTCTCTGAGCTTCCTGGATACCCACACATCCATGTAGCTCTCGTCCTTTAGGTACACTCTCAACTTTCCCTCCCTGATCTCAGCATCCACCACTGACGGATGCCCCAGTACCCTCATCCTGAGCCTCTCGAGCTCCCTATCCACATCGGAGAGGTTCATCCTTCCATCTCCTTCAAAAGCTCCTTCAGCCTCTCCTCCCTGTCCAGCAGGTAGTCCAGCCTCATCAGGTCCTCCAGCACATCGGTCTCCCTAAGCTCCCCCCTCCTCACCTTCCCGTCCAGCTCCTCTATGCTCTTCACCCCGTACCTCGACATTATCGCCTCCGCCTCGGCCCTCACCTTCCTCAGCTCCTTCAGCAGGAAGGATCGCACTGCTTCCCTCTCCAGCTCTTCCGGGCTCATACCCAGAAGCTCGCTGATTCTCGCTATGGACATCGTGTCTCCATAGGCGTATTCCTTCTTAACGTTAGCTAACTCTTCCAGTTTGTTACTTAACTCAGTCAATTAAGCTGGAGGCGAGTTCGAATCACCAGTTAGCGTGCAGATTAGGAGTAGCACCGCTAGGTAACTGATTTTTAGCCCATAGATGGATGCCACAAATCTCCTATGGCCCTTTTCACATTTGAAAATCCTGATCGTGCGCTTCTCATCGAGTCACTCCAGTTGTTAAATCCCTTGGGTGATATCGCGCGGTTCCCCTAGGAGTCACATTTAGAAAGCAGTTTCTTGAACCACAATGGTTTCTCCTTCAACTCTCTAGGAGGGAACGAATATGAGAGAACTCATTGAGGTCAACACCACGATACGGCGCGGGACAAATGCCAAATACGATCGGCTATACGGTGAAGGCGAAACTCGTCAGCGCGCGCATCGTGCGGAAGGTAAGGAGGATTGCCCACTAGACATTCCCGATTGGTGGAGAAGCTGAGGAGCTCCTCCATATTCACCTACAGGCTGGTGGAGAGCTCGGTTGGGAGCTACGCGAAGGTCCTCCTCCACAACCTGAGGAAAAGGGGGGAAATAGTGGAACTCGTCAAGGGCGTCTACACGTTCAAGAAGTCGCCCTACATGATTGTCAAGGCAATTCCCATGTCGTATATAGGGCTGGGCTCGGCGGCCTTCCTCCATGGAGCATGGAACCAGGTCGGGGCCATAACGGTTCTGTCTCCGGCCGCTTCCAAGACTGTCAGATCGGGGGAGAGGATCGTAGCTGGCTTCAAGGTGATAGTGAGGAGGATATCCGAGAAGATGTACTTTGGATACGACTACATCTACATGGAGGACTTGGGAGAGTGGGTGAGGGTCTCCGACCCCGAGAAAACCTTGATCGATCTCGTCTATTTCAGACACCCCGCCATCGACGAGATGTCCGAGCTGATCCGGATGGTTGATGCGAGTAAGCTCGAGGCCTACCTCGAGCTGATGGAGGAGAGAGGGGTCAGAGGATGGAGGGCAGTAAGGAGGAGGGTGGGGGACTTCTTACACCTGGGAGACACCATCAGCTCGCGATCGTGGGGATCGCACCGATCTAGGCCCCAGTAGAAGTAGCGAATTCCAAGCCCTCCCTGCGCTCGACGAGGACCCTCCTGGGCCTCCTATCTATGAGGACTATCTCCCTCTTCCTGCCTGAGGGAGTAGACTGGCCTTCCATCGACCTCACCAACGACGGTCAGGTCCTCCAGGGTGATGATGCGGATCCCCTCTCCTCTGAGGTCCTCTATCTTCCTCAGGATGGATGCTATCTCCTTGATCTTCTTAAGGAAGGGGGCTCTGGGAAGCCCTCTGAGCTCGAGGACCGTCGCCTCCTTCAGGTACTCCCTTATCAGGGTGAAGCCCTGCCTCTCCAGCTCTGTCAGATCCTCCGAGCTCAGGACGAGCTCGACGTCGTCCAGGAGGGAGAGTAAATCTGTCGTGCCTTCACGTAGCGAAACTTGGTCTAAGTTCGAGAGCCTTTCGAGGAGTTCTTCCTTGAATGCCCCGGGTTCCTCGCGGGTCCGCCTCTTCTGAACCGCCACAAGGGAATGGGGGATTGGGGGCAGATAAATCTACTTGGGAGGCGGGGTTGATATAATGCGGAGCGAGGGACGGTTCTCTCAAGTTCCACCTCGGACCAGTTTCCGATGTCATACGGTCCGTCAATAGGAAATCTCACGTCCCAATGCTTACGTCCGAAAATGAGTTCACAGGGTCAAATTTTTTTGGGACACCCACCTAAATCGCATGTGTCCTCATCGGCGGAGAGGGAAGTTGAGTACCTTCTGAGGAGGTCTAGGGAGTTCTTGGAGACCGCCAAGTTCCAGGTGGAGGGGGGAATGCTCGCGCTGGCTGCTCTGAGTCTCGAGCAGGCCCTCCAGCTGTTCCTCAAGGCGAGGCTCCTTGAGAGGGGCGTGCTCTATCCCAGGATACACGACGTCAGGAGGCTCATCGAGATGCTGGTGGAGGTGGACCCAAACCTGAAGGGCTTGAACGAACTCCTCAAGAAATATCAGGTGGAGCTGTCGCTGCTGGAAGATGCTTACATCACCTCCCGTTACATCCCGAAGGACTTTTCGGAGGATGAGGTCAGGAGGCTTTTTAGAGTGGTCGAGGAGGTGATGAGGGCTGTCCCGCCTGTCTCATGACCTCTTGATCAATGAGGCGATCAGGAGAAGGGAGATACGCAGGAACCTTGACGAGCACCTCAGGAGGATAAAGGAGGTGGTTAGGCAGCTCGATCCCGAGGCGGAGGTGTACCTGTTCGGCTCCGTGGCCGAGGGGAGGGGGAATCTGGCCAGCGACATAGATGTGCTGATCGTAACGGAGCTGAGGCCTGAGCTGGTCCTGTCCGAACTCTGGAGAGCCGGGATCAAGGACCCCTTCGAGATCCATATCCACAGAAGGAAAGACCTCTCGGCCTTCAAGAGGAGGGGGAGGATCGTACGCGTCGACTGATGCTTACAGGTCGAGATTCGGTGACCGCCAAGGTCCCTTACAAAATCCTTCCTTTTCTGCTGTAATAACGGGAACCTTCAAGTTCATATAGGGGAGAATTAGAAATGCCTTTATGACGCCAAGATGATCGGATGGGGGTCAAGGAGGTGTTCTCGGAGAAGGCGAATCTCTTCTTGAAGACCCTGAACTATAAGTTGGAGAGGGGGAGGGGAGAAGCTAATAGGATAGTCGAGCTCCTCAAGAAGCACGACCTCGAGCCCGAAAAGATCTTGGAACTCGGGTGCGGTAATGGAAGGGTGGCCATCCCCCTAGCCGAGATGGGCTACAATGTCGTCTACCTCGACATATCCCCTCCCTTCATAGAGGATGGGAGGGAGTGCGCTCGAAGGGCGGGCGTTTAGGAGCTAGTGTTACACCCCACCCTCACTGACCCAGAGGGTGCGACATTCAGAGACGCGTAAGAAAGCTTTTAATTGTGGTCTGACCGGATTAATTGGTCAGATCTTTATGTTAAGTAAGACAATCAGACTCGGTAAGAAGGGAACGATCGTCATACCCAAGGAGATCAGGGACTCCCTCCACCTCTCGGAGGGGACCCCTCTCGTATTGGAGGTCAGGGGTTCGGAGATCGTGATGAGGCCCCTGCTGCCCAAGAGGGTCAAGTTGAGGAGCGAGGAGATCCAGAAGATAGTCCGCGAGGCCAAGAGGGAGGAACTCAGGCTTGAAGGTTGATTGCGGCGTGCTGGACACCAGCGTCTTGGTGGAATACATAACGGAGGAGCCCACCCGGGGCATAGATGACCTCTTCGGCAGGATCATGGAGGGAAAATTCAGGGCTTATCTGACCCCATTAACCATTTCCGAGGTGGTCTACGTCACCCACAGAATTTACAGGGAGGCGGGAATCTCGAATCCCAACGAGAACGCCCTGAACTACGTGAACTGGCTAGTCAGCCTGTCGGGTACCGAGGTTTTGGGCCTGGATATCGACGCGGCCAGGGCTGCGGGAGAGCTGAAGAAGAGGTTCAGGCTCGCCCTCCCTGACATCTTCGTCATCGTCTCCGCGATCTCAGTCGGCTGTCCTGCGATTTTCCTGAAGCTCGAGAGTGAAATGGAACCCTATGAGAGGGAGCTGAGGGATCTGGGTGTAGTCTATTGGGAGGAAATCACCTCGCTCCTCTAGATATCCAACGACCTCCACGGTGATGAGCTGATCGATGCCCAAATTCGGGTTGAGGGGGCAAGAGATACGGATAATTATGAAATTCGTGCTTTCCACGTAGGCGCGCGCTGATTTCTGTATATCCTATTCGCTGATTTTTCAAACAGAGCTTTCTCTTTCCTTCTTCTATTTTCGCATGTGACAAGATGTGGAATTGTAGATGTTAAACAAGGAAAAAGAGGAGAGAATCTCATGATTTTTTATTGTTTTCTTTATCTATGATTAAGTAAATTAATATTAATACAATTATTGCTTCTATTATATTCATGATATCACCAATTAAAGAAAATGAAAGTGTGGAGGGTATATTAATGTTTCCACGCGCGCGTGCGCTTAGCTTGCGCCCGAGATGCGCGCGAACCGGCAGATCTCTCTCGCGCGTCGCGCGAGAAGTAGCGCGCTCTAAATGTCTCCAAGAGTTAGAGCCAGGTAAATAGATCTTATGGATCTGGCGTTCTCCTTCGCGTATTCCTTCACCATCGGTAGTGGATCGTTACCTTCCCTAGTAGAGTAGCTCTCGATCAGGTCATCCAGCCCAACCTCCCTCTCGGGCAGGCCGTCCACGATCTCCTCGACCCTTTCTATGGGAACGATGTCCGTCCCCAGACTCCTGACCAGATCTTCGTGGAGATCTATCATGGCGAGAGATTCCCTCCAGTTCCTGCACTTAATCTCGGTGAAGGTTCCTAAGGCACTGCATATCTTGGAGAGCTCGTTTTCCCTGCCGAAATGCACGATCTTGAACCCCTCCTTTATGAGGGAGTCCAGCGCCTCGAAGAAGTGATAGAGAGATGAGAGATCATCCCCCGATATCTCTCCCTTAACGAGAGACTCTAACTTGGGCAGCTCGAAGTACCTGTACTCCCTCCCGTCGAATATCACCGCTAGAGATTTCTCCGTCGGCATGAGGGGGGAGAGGTCGACGAGCTCCAAGGAAGCTGCTCTCACATCCTCCGGTTCCACAACCAGCACCTTGGGTGGAAGGGGCATTTTCACGAAAGATCCCTCTATATAGTCCAGAGCCCTCATGGCGAGCTCCTTCACCCTCTCCCAATCCATCCCGTCCATCATGAGGTCAACTATCTCCCTGTCCACGGCCCACATGTATATCTTGGTCAGGTGATCGGGCTGATGCGCCTCAACGGCTCTCCTGAGGGCTCTCCACAGGTCAGGCATTTCCAGCACTCCCACCGGGTTAGGCTCCCACACCACCAGCTGGCTGGACGTGTAGGAGTGCACGAACGCGTACCTCACCAGATTAAGTGAGAGGTTCAGCTCTAGCTTGAGAAGGGAGACGAGAAACGCCATTCCAAGTCGAAGGCTCATTACATCCTCCAATGGATCGAGAGGATACGACTTCCCGTATGTGTAGGACGAATAGACACCTCTGGTCCTGGTTCGCAGTTCCACCGATCTAGAGAGGAACCTCTCCCTCACCACACCATCGAACTCGGTAGGCTTGGTCCCCTCACCCTCCAGGATCCATCTCACGGAGAGGGGTATCTCCCTCAGCAGACCGAACGACTCCTTGGGAGGCCTCACCAGCAGGTCTACCCTCGAGAAGATTCTACCGTACTGGAAGTCCCGGTAGAAGTTGGGTTCCTCCCCCCACGATCTCTTTATCCTCTCGTACTCTGCCTTGAACGACCTCACAGCATCGCCAACATCCAGCCTGGAGTTCTCCAGGTAGTATAGGTCATCCTCCAGTATTGCGGTGCCCCTAGAGAGGCGGACCACTATCATGGAGGTGGAGTAGTCAATACAACCAGGCTGGAATTTCTCAACCAGATCGCTGAGGGAGACTTCCTCCTCGGTCAGGAGTTCCTTGCTCCTGAAATGGTACCTCCTGTAGCCGTAGGGAGGGCCGTATCCGTAGAAGTTCAGGTTCTTCCACACCTTGGTGAGGGCCTCCTCCGTCAGGTCATCGAGGAGCATGCCCTCGATCACGACCTGCTCCATCAATCCCAGATCCATGAGTAGTTTCCGCTCATCCTCCTCGATCTTGGACGATAAGAAGGGAGATTTCACCTTGTACAGGCTCTGGAACAGCTTAATGTACTTGTTCTTGGGATTGACTAGTATTTTCTCCGGTGGAAGGCTCGCCCACTTCATCAGGGAATTGGGACCTCCCTCCATGAGCCTGTGATCCCACTTCCTTATGGGCAGTATTATGGTCTCGCTGCTTCCCAGCTCCCTGCGTCTACCCTTCCTCCCCTCCCTCTGCCTGAACTCCCTGACGTCCATGGGGAGGCCGTAATGGACCACCCTTCTAACGGTGCCTATGTCTATGCCCTGAATTAGGGTCTTCGGAGTTGTTATCAGGCGCAGTCTCCCCTTCCTGGCCGACTCCTCTATCCTCTCCCGTTCCTCCTTGCTCACCAAATGGTGATGCGCTCTAACCAGATCCTTCATGTAAGCAGGGAGATTGGCTCGCACCCTCCACGCGATCTGCTCGGCCTCCTTTATGGAGTGGGTAAATACGAGTGTGACTCCGGAGTCGTCGCTCCTCACCAGGGAGGCCAGCAGGCGGGCGAACTTTACCTCGGCTTCCCTATCCAGGAGGAGGTACACCACGTTTGTCAGGCGGAAGGGCCTGCCCTCGATTATCGAGGTCTCTCTACCGTTGAGCTCGGTCAGAGCCTTTCCCACCTCATCCGGATTCCCGAGAGTGGCGGTCAGTATCACTATCTGAGGCTTCTTATCCGTCAGGAAGTACCCGTAGAGCAGGGCGAGTACACCTCCGATGAGTAGGCTGGCGCCAGAGGAACCGTAGTAGTCCAGCTCATCTATCACTATCATGTCGGCGTCCTGCAGGAACTTCTCTAGGTAACCCTCACCGACGGCCATCCTCTTCAGGTCGGACATCAGGAAGGCGGGATTCGTTATGACTAGCCTGGACATGTTGATCCTCTTCCTGAGCAGTCTCCTGTCTCTCTTCTTCCTGTATTCCCTGACCACCTTGGCATCCAGCTTGAACACCTTCTCACTACCCACTGCCTCGAAGTAGTCCCTGATCCTGTGCTCCTGATCACCCGAGAGTGCGAGGGTGGGGTAGATGGCTAAAACCTTCTTACCCTCATTGAGGGCATGGAGGACCCACGACTCGGTCTTCCCGCTGCCGGTGCCGGAGATTAGTATCACGTTCATCCCTGAGGTGAGGGCCTCATCCACATCCACTTGGTGCCTGTACATCCTCAATCCAATGAGGGACCTCCCCTTTCCCCCACTCCTCTCCAGCCAGGGGAATCTCTCCCCAAAGGTGACCTCGGAAAGCTCGGGAAACTCTCCCTCTATGGTGAACTTAGCGTGGCTGAGACCCAACTCCTCGAGTATCTCCTCCGTATCTCCCGCGAGGATGAGCTGCTCCTCTTGGCCCTCCCTTGGACCAATTACTGCCTCGGCAGCTCCTTCCTCCCCCCCCTCTCCCCTTTCCCACTCCCTCTCTCGCTCCTCCACGTACCGGAGGAAGAGGTACACATCCAAGTTATCGGCATCTTCCATCAGCTTGGATAGGCATTTCCTCACCTCCCTCGCGAAGTTGCAGAAGTCCACGTAGTACTCAGTGGAGAGCCCCTCGTAATGCGGCGCCTGTCTGTTGAAGATCTCCAGCTCCAAGTCAGTTCGTCGAGTGATTAGCCTGTAAACCACCTCGTCGTACACCCCGAATCTCTCGGGATACATGGCAGTGAGGAGTTCAGTGGCTAAAGGAGCCATTTTATCGGAGAATATCTCTAGGATGGAGGATGCGATCCTCGCCTTAGGAAGCTCGAAGTCCCTCCCAACGACCTCCGCTAGAAACCTCTTTATGGATAGCACGTAGACGTCGCCAGTCAGTTCCCTGACGTAGTCGGCCAGCGAATCACTCGCCCACTCCATGGTGAAGGCGGTGGAGATGAACTGCTCGAGGATGGCCTTCAGGGTTAGTTCATCCTTCATCGCCGATGCTTTGAGCTCACGCCCGAGTCGGATCAGGTGCTCCTTCCTCTTCCTGAGTGAGTCGTATTCCTCGGTGGAGGTGAAATTCACGAAGGCATCTAGGTAGTTGGAGAAGGGGCACGAAATACGGGCCACCTCCCCCTCTACATCTTGATTGAGGACTTCAGGCAACACCTTGGAACCCATTTCCGTTATATCGTATCCTCCTAGGCTGTCGGGACTGACTAGCCCGCAATCCTCCATCCAGACAAGACCCATTATGGCATAATCCCAGTGAGGGAAGGTCTCAGAGTAGATCCTCAGGCGGTTCCTCGACACCCTGCCAACCCTGAGGAAGGTCTCTATCAGCTTGGAGAATCCCCTATGTTTACTCATCAGAAGTTCGATAAGTTTCAGGCACCTTTTAGTCGGATTCAGGGATCTCCACATGGACTTTCCCGGCTCTAAGAGCCTTATCAACCCGTGAGACCTTTGTATCACGCCCAGATAGTCGAGCAGCGACAGGATTGATGATACAGCGGCCCTGAGCTTCACGGATTCCGTAGAGGAGTGGGGGATGAGGGAGGCAATCACGTTGGGGTTCTCCAGTATAACTCCATTTAGAGCCGCTTTTTCAAGTATAGAAGATAAGAGGTCACCTAGATTCCTGTTATGCTTGCCTAGTAGAGTCCTGAGTTCGATGAAGGCCTCTACACCGGCAGCCTGCGAAGGACCACCCCTTCATACGAATGATTTCAGCTTATTATCGTAATATCCAGAAATTTCTTCTGGGCGTGCTATACTGAAAGGTAGCGCTATATTCTGGTTCCCTCATTCCTGCGAATCTTTCCTAGAATGGGCTCTTTCGCACATCTTAAGCGCGCTTTGTCATTTTTAATTTACAGAGCTAGTTGGGGGGAGTCCGCCCCAGTTGAAGGCTTGAAAGAAGGAATTTGGGAGCAACTTCCCCGGTAGAAGAAGGAGGATCAAACACTGAGGCGAGACGGTCAGTACTATGAGTGGGAACTCTTGATTACTGAGCGCCTTTTTAACCTCCTTCCAGCATCCTTAATTATAGTGGAGATCCCTCGATCGTAATATATTAGTTCATTTTTGATCGATATGATATGTTGATTTCTCCCGGCCTCGCTGCTCGGCTGCTGGGGATAAGCTACCCCACCCTCAGGCGATGGATCCTAGCCGGAAGGATCGCAGCTAGGAGGACTCCCGGGGGCAGGTACCTCATACCCGACGGCGAGATACTCAGGCTCCTTGCGAGTGATCAACTCTGGTTGAACGTGGTCCGGGCCCAGGCCCTCCCTCAGAGGGTCAAGCTATCGGATGCCCTTGGCAGGGGTGTGGACGTCCAGCTCCTAGAGAGGGTGGGTCTCGCGATCGAGTACGATGGGCGCGTGGTCTTCAGGGAGTGCCTGGATCAGCCGGTGAGGGTCATCGAGAGGCTCTTACCCTCCCTCCTATCGCTCAAGCACGGGTTGGGATTCAGGAGAGACGTTGATGCGGCCAGGAGGGAGGTGAGAGGCTTCGTTACCTTGGACTACGCGGCCTACGAGCTCACTGGATACCAGATACCGAAGACCCTCTACATATACCCAGAAGACCTAGAGGGAGGTAAGAGGAGGCTGAGGGAATTGGGGTTCGAACCTTCTCCCGTTTCGGAGGCGGACGTGGTGCTGCTGCCCAGGTTCGGTGCCATCGATCGGTACAGGGTTCACCTAGACTCCCTGGCCAGGGGAGGCAGGTCCACCCTGGACGCCCTCGCTATAGAATTGGTGAGGCCTGAGATGGTGGCGGTGGAAGCTAGGTACCCGGCTGAGATGGTGAGGAAGGTCGTGGAGGATCTGAGGGCGATGAGGTATGGGCGTGAGATCGCTGAGGTCGGAGGTGGCCAGGATAGCTGAGCTCCTGGGGGATAAAGTGATTTTCGTGGGAGCTGTGGCAGTTCTGGCCTATCTGGGCTGGAGGCACAGGGGGACCCATGACAAGGATATAGCGCTCATATCCTTGGAGCCGAGCGAGCTCCACATACCTGACAGACATGTTGACTTGGAGCCGTGAATCAGCTCCTTTATATATCATTACCTGTATCGATAACGTGGAAAACATGATAAGTCGATACAGATTCCTCCTGCTAGAACAAGCTAAGTCCCCGCTGATAGCCCCGACGCTCATGTCGAGGATAGAGGAGGGGTTCAGGAGGCTCAATTCGGAGCGCCCGCTCAGCCGTGAGGCTCTCACCAGGCTGAGGGATCTCCTAACGGTGGAGTACGTCTACAACACCAACGCCATAGAGGGGAACACGCTCACCCTCAGGGAGACGAGGCTCGTGCTCGAGGAGGGCATAACTGTGGCGGGAAAGCCTCTGAGGGACCATTTGGAGGCCAGAAATCACCTTCAAGCCCTGAGGTACGTGGAGGATCTCGCCAGCGCTGGGAGGGTGGAGGAGTTCGACCTGCTCAAGCTGCACCACCTCGTGATGATGGGGATAGAGGATGCTAGACCCGGCGAGTACAGGAGGGAACAGGTCTTCATCGGGGGATCGGGTCACGTGCCGCCCCCTCCCTCGGACGTCCCGAGGCTGGTGAGAAGGTTCGTAGACTGGTTGAACGGCGCCGGCGATCAGCTCCACCCCGTCGAGCTGGCTGCAGTGGCCCACGCCTACCTCACGGCCATCCACCCCTTCACCGATGGGAATGGGAGGATGGCCAGGCTCCTGATGAACCTCCTCCTGCTGAGGAGCGGTTATCCTCTGGCCATCATAAGGAAGGAGAGGCGGAGGGCCTACTACAGGGCTTTGGAGGAGGCCGACAGGGGAAGGGCCAGGCCCATAGCCAACCTCGTGGCGAGGGCGGTGGACGAGAGCCTCACCCTCTACCTGGGATCTTTAGAGGGAATCGTTCCCCTATCGGTGGCGGCGAGGGAGCTCGGGATGAGCGCCGACTACCTCGGGCAGTTAGCTAGGAAGGGGTACGTGAGGGCGGTCAAGCTGGCTGGAAGGTGGTACGTCCCGGTGGACGAGGTGGGGAGGCTCAGGAGCAGGAAGGTTCGGAGGTCGGGGGGACGATAGCAGGACTGAAAGTAGCGTCCCAGATTAGGAGACTATATCGAGCTTAGGTGTCCGTATGCGGTTGTCAGACCGAGGGAGCTGGGGAGGCAGCTATCGGATGGGGTGATGGCCCCTCCATAGCGGCGCGCGATTTATTTCGGGCTATTAGCCAGATTTAGATGAAACAAAGCATCTTTCTGCGTTTTTATTTTAAAGAAGTGATGCCATATTTGAGTAAAAGTGCGCGCGTCAACTTCAGCATTTTCTCCCTAATTTTTCAGCATCCTTGCTAGCGCGGTTCTGCAGCGTTAAATGGAACCATCGCTCAACCTGAACTGATCGTATGGTCCTTTCCACGGTTGCACGACCTCAACCGGACAGCTCCTATGAGAGCGTATTGATCTGGCGTTCTCCCTCGCATATTCCTTCAACATCAGGAGCGCGGAACTGACTTTCGAGCCTGCGGAAATTGGTGGGCCGAGCGATGCTAGGCAGTAGACCTTGAAGGATCTCCTAGATGGTTAATGAGGCTCTGAGTTTCTCTCGGTATCTCGATCACGCTCCAATTAGAGCTCATGTCGACAGCGGAGCGACGAAGAAGAATGGGGGCGAGGTCTCATACACGTTCGGATCTTATCTTAATGTAAAGTAAGTTGCTTCGTCGATGGAAAAATGTACTATACCACAGCATTATCTCAGACCCTATTCTCGCTATTCCTTTCGAGCTCATTCGATCGTCTTTCGCGCCCTAAAATCTTCCCAGTTATCGCCCGTAAAGCTATCCTCAAGAAATCTGATGGGAAGAACACCAATGAGCCGATCCCTATCTCGTGGGGGTATATCTCAACCGGGAATCGTGATGTGGCATAGTAGACTATTAGAGCTGGTATATCACCGAAAAGAAAGCCAGGATCTCTCCTACTCCCGAAAATCCCTCTTATACCATACCTTCTGAAAATCGAAGGGGGAACGGCAAATTTGAGGTAAAGCTCCCTTCTCTCCTCCCGATCGTAGCCCGTCAAGTCCCACTCTTCCACAACTACGTTTTGTCTCTCGATTTCCCTCAACAGCGCTTTTATCTCGTCTAGTTCCCTCTCCCAACCCTTCATGGGTGTGTGAGTATAGAATAGGACTAGCTTCATGGGAGGCTCGGCCGATATCCTGCGTAACTCCTCCATCAGAGGGTAGATGCGATCTGGGGGCCTCGAATCCGACCATTCTGAGAGAGACAGTTCTATTCTAGACAGCAGTCTATGGGGTTTATCCGTTAAACCAGCCTGCTTTATGAGCTCCGAGGCGACAATTTCCCACGCTCTGTACCCACCGGTCCTGGCGATCGTGACAGCATCGCTCAGGTCCTTATCCCTCCCAGCTAGGAGTTTCATCAGCAAAAGATCTCCATGCGAGGGAACCCTGAGTCGAATCCAGTCCACTGAATCGACTTCCCTTGCACGCGACTTCATGGAATCGGTAAGGACTATCGCATCCACGCCACCCCAGTACAGATCGAGCCTTAGCTCGTCAACGAAAACGGCGTGCTGATCTCCCCTCCCAGGATCTCTTCGATGAAAATTCCTTCGCTCCCAATCTATATCTCAAAGCGGATCTGAGGGTTCTCAGGTCATCTAACGTCTCCGCGACGAAATCCACATCCACCGTGGATGGCTTCAGCCCGAGGAGAGTAAGCGCCGTTCCACCGATGGCATAGATCGACACTTCTCCTGAGCTGAATCTCGATGTCACCTCTCTCAAGAGCGTCATCAGGGAGCTCCTATCCATTCGGAACTACCCCCTGCTTTTTCGGCCATCCAGGCACCTCTTCTCCCCTCATGACGGCCTCTATAGCCCAGTGTCTGGCTAGAAAGGGTCTGTTTCTGTTGTAAAAAGTTATGCACAATCCCTTGAGCCTGTAATCGTCAGCTAGGAGGCAGGCATGATCAAACACCTCCTGAGGACCCAGTTCCCTCTTGGGCAATGCGTACTCCCTCACCTCGGGTAGAAATACGGGAACACCGAAGTTGGGGAATGCTGAGAAAGCCGTCACGGTTCCGCCCCTCCACCCCGTCCTGTTCCTGACGAGAGCCTGCTTCCCGTTCGTCCACACCACGACTCCACCATTTACCTTGAAGCGAGAGGCTAGGTGGGAGTGGTACCCGACCAGGAACTCGTGGAGGGGTCCCGATTCAGGGTTCACTAGGTGGTAGGATACGGACATCCTATAGGGCAGGACCTCCATCCAGCCCTCATTGACCAATGACCTGAACCACCTGTAGAAGGTGGACCTGCTGAGGAGGGAAAGCCTCATCACCTGACCGATATCCAGGGGCCTTGGAGCGGAGAGGAGTATCCTGACCGGAGTATCCGAGAGAAGCCTTGGGTTGGGCAGCAGGCTCATCTCTATCGCGAGGACTAAGGCTCTTGCGTGAGTGGTTCCCGCCACAGAAACGACGCCATCACGGAGTTCGATCAGACCCTTCTCCCTGAGATCCCTCAGTAAATCGTACATGGTCGATCTGGAGAGGTTCAATCTGGAACGGAGTTCTTCCACCGAGATGCTTCCCGAGACGAGTACCTTCATGACCTCGAATCCTCTGAGTGACAGCATTCTGTTCTATTTCTCCGGACTGATATATAAATAAGTCCGGTAAAATGAGACAGTTCACAGGCATCCGATGTACTCCTCCCGCCCTCATCCTCATCATGGGCTGTTTGACCACCGCCTGAGTCCTGTAACTTGAAGATTGCCGGTAGGAGTCGATCCATCGGCAGGTTCCCCACGCTTTTAAGCCCCTTATCTCCCAACACACTACTGATGAGCGGGATACTCAGGAATCCGGTATAATGGGAGGCAGTCCCGTCATGGAGGGAGTGACCGTGGGGGCGATCCTCAGGAGACTGGCCTCTGGCCTGAGCTTGGAGGAAGTGCTGAGGGGGTATCCCCAGCTGGCTGAGGAGGATGTGAGGGCTGCTCTGGAGTGCGCTGCCCGGATGCTCGGGGAGTAGAAAGTACCTCCTAAGAGAGATCTAAGGGGACCTTTATCGCCCGCTACCCATGTGAATGGAGAACACAAGCGGGCGGTCTTAAGCTCGTCAAGGGATCCTCTGTCTAATGATGAGTCCGTCAGCATGAAAGAACAGGACTTGAAGATGGAAGGCAGTGACGGGTGGGTGATTTTATACCTGAAGCGCGGCAATCAAGGACGGTGGGTGCGTTGGACGAACTCCTCCGCAGGATCGTGGTCGATCCGAGGATAATGGCCGGCAAACCCGTTATAAAGGGCACCAGAATAACCGTTGACATGATCTTGGAACTGCTGGCATCCGGAATGAGTCCAGAGGAGATAGCGGAGGATTACGAAATAAGCGTCGAGGATGTGAGGGCCGCCCTGTTGTACGCAGCCAAAATCTTGGGGAGAGAGGAGGTCCTAGTTGGCACGCAGTAAGCTCCTATTAGATGAGAATATGGGTCTGAAGATCTATGAGGAGCTTAGGGGGATGGGCATCGATGTGCAAAGCGTCCTACTGGAATGTAGGGGATGTGAGGACACCAGGATCATCGAGATGACAAAGCAGCACGATAAGGTAATCGTCACCATGGACAAGGATTTCGGATACCTCGCTATTTCCCAGCGCCCTCCCGGAATCATCCTCTTAAGGCTCAGAGATCTCAGCATAGCTAGCAGAGTGGCAGCGACGTTGAGAGCCATAAGACTCGGAGAGGGACTCTACGGTCACATCACGGTCGTAACCGAGACGGTCATCAGGAGGAGACCGCTGACGCCTTAGAGGGTTTCCTCTTTAGATCGTAGGGAGCAAAGGCAATGCTTCCTGAGAGATTCGGAGCTTAAATTAAAATCAGGTAATTCAACGTTCACACTTTTTAATTCTTAACGGGTATTAGACATCCATCTCTTCCAGCTCCACTTAATCTTCCCTGAAGTCCTTCATCTCCTCATCTTCCCACTCCTCAGGGGAACCGAACTCCTCTTCAATCTCCTTCATCTCCTCATCACTGACGTAGTGAATTAACTCCATGAACAGTCTCCTCATCTCCCTTCTCAACTCCTCTCTGACCCTCAATCCCTCCTCGGTCAAGGAGACTCCCTTATCATCGCCCCTAACTAGGCCGAGCTGGGAGAGCTCCTCGATATCGTGGTCGAGGACCTCGCTGTACTGTCCCATATAATAGGGCTCAAATTTCAACTCCCTCCACAGAACCTCCCTATCCCTAGACAGGAGGAATGCCAATTTCTGAATGTCGAGCTTACTTAAGGGTTCCTCTAGCAGGAGCAGAAGTAGCGCTTTCACCCTATCGAGTCTAATTGCCTTGGATTTTGACATCGAGTTGTCACTTCCTAGGAACATTTATAAACGCACTTGATCTCCTAGCAGGTACCTCAACGTTCCCGCTCGTTACGTTCAGAGCACGCTCGATCAGCCTGATAAGACACGACTGACCTCTCTACTACGCAATTACAAGAGGTAACTTATCCAGATTGTAAAGGAAGCGAGAAGATACTCTTGGGTATCGAGATTTAAGCCGAGCGATCTCAACACCTAGCTTCCTGATATGCCTTCGTCGCGTGAAACTTAATGTGAGCACTGGTTTATGAATGACCAGCGAAAGTTAGGTGAAAGTTCCAGAGGAGCCTCCATTTATAAGAGTGGCCTCCATCTAAAGAAGTAGGTGTACGGCTTGTGGGACGGTGTGCGAAGAACTCTGGCGACAGTGAAGAGTAGAGGACCAAGAAAGATCTTCTGTAACAAAAAAGGGAAACATGGATGCCAGTCAGCGAGAATGACCGTTCCTAGTGAATTGATGGGCAAGAGAGCATATCCCATTACGGAAGAGGAGCTGTCGGACCTTTCTAAGCATGTGTCAAGCATGACAGCCCTCAGGATGTTCTTCTACGTCCTCCTGAACTCGCAGAAGGGGCACAAGATGTTCAGCATAGTGGGAGAGACGTGGAACCCCGTCACTGGATGCCCTCACCAGTGCAGGTACTGCTGGGCCAGGCAGCTCGCCACGACGAAGCTGAGGAACTCCCGCAGGTATAGGGAGGGGTTCGTCACAAGACTCAACGTTGAGGAATTCAGGAAGAAGTTCAAGGGAGGGGTCGTGTTCGTGAGCGACATGGGGGACCTCTTCGCCCACACGGTCAAGGACGAGTGGATCAGCAGGGTCATAGACCACATTTCCAAGTTCCCCGATACCTTCTTCCTCTTCCTGACCAAGAACCCGGCCAGGTACCGTGATTTCCTACCGAAATTTCCCAGCAACGCCATCCTAGGGGCCACGATAGAGACCGACGACGATGACCTCTACCTCAGGCACAGGATCTCCTTCGCTCCCCTGCCCAGCAAGAGGATAGAGGCCATGAAGGAGCTGGATTGGGACCTCAAGTTCATCTCCATAGAGCCGATACTGGACTTCACCGATGGGTTCATCGACGAGCTGAGGGAGATAGGGCCCTTCATGGTGTACGTGGGTTACGACAACTACGACAATAAGCTACCGGAACCACCCCTGAAGAAGACCGAGGAGCTGATCGCCGGGCTGAGGGAATTCACCCTGGTGGTCAGGAAGAGCATCAGACCCGCATGGCACGAGGGCTTGGAAAGGTATGAGATGGAAAGGTCTCCTGTCACGGTGTGATTGTGTTAGAGGCTCAAGTACGTGAGGAATTCGGGGGACGAAATCGAGTGAACGACCGTTTACCGTCTATCTCTGGGGAAATCCTGCCCACGAAAATACGCTCAATGGGAGGTGACCTCTGTGGATGAGGCGGAATGAGGGCCTAGGAGAGTGGTTACGGAGTAGGATCTCCCTTTTGGTCGAATATAGCAAACTGTTTGGGAGAGAGGGGAGGCACTATTCGGGTCATCTATGGTCCGTCTTGAAATTGATAGCCCTGATGGATTGGGTGAGAGTCTACACCAAGATAATGTGGAACCAGAAACATGAAAGAGGATGGCCGAAAGAGATCTGGTACGTTGACCTCTTCGCGGGTCCGGGCACAACTCTGGTTAAAGAGAAGGGATACGTCGTGGTGGGGTCGCCCTTCGTAGCCCACTTCTTTGCCCTCCTTCCTTTTGATAGGTATTACTATGTCGAAAGGGACCACAGTTACGCGATCACCTTGGAGAGAAGGAAGAATCTAGTTGATGACCTCAAGGAAAGGGCTGCAGTATGGGAGGGAGATAGCAACGATAAGGTCCACGATCTGAAGAGGTTATGGAAGAACAGACTCGAAAGTGGCGTTTATGTCCACTCCTTGATTTTCGTCGACAATCAAGGATTTGATTTCAACTGGTCCAGCTTGGAAGTTTTACTGGATATGCCCTCGGATATAATATTGCTCTTTCCGACATCCTCCCTCAGAAGAATCATAAAAAATTATCCAAGGAAGATCCTTGACTTTATAGGCGAGGAAGAGTTACCGTCGACAGAGGAGGACGTCTTACTGGACTTCTACGAGTCGAAGATCAGGATGGTCTACAGGGAAAAGAGAGGAAAGGAAGGATACGTTGAAAGTGTGACGATTGGAAGGAGGGATATGGCTCGTCCTTTCTACTATGACCTCATACTCGTCACAAAGGAGGGAAGATACGTGAATGCTTGGACCAGTATAAAGCGAAAGATCTCCAAAGTGGATCCCGAAGTATTGGACCCGATAATGGACGCAATTAATGGAAAAGTCGAAACTTTAGTAAACCTTCTTGAAGAGCATGGGCCACTGGAAGACTACCTAGAATGATCAAGGACCTTGCCCTATCTAACATTCCCGGGTGAGAAGTCCTCGTTCTTGACAGGTTGGAGCTTCTGAATGCGGCTGTCTACGAAGCTAACATGATCATTCTTCCACTGTTCCCAATCTTCGGGAAAGCTCGTGGAGTCGCCATAGAAGTGCTCCCTTCTAAGTACTCCGAGACCCCTCATTATCCTAGGATACAGGAATATCATTTTAGTGCTTTTGTTGGCTACTAATTGAAACCAACTGAAACCTTTCCTTTTTGAGCGGAATATTGTTTCAAAAGCCCCTAGGCATTCCCTAAATTTTTCAGGTTCTATTCCTATCTCCCCAGCGATGGCCTTGATTTCCCTTTCGCGTTCCCCCTCCCAAATGAAGCCGCCCCAAGACGTGAGGAAGACCTGAAAAGCCCTGGGCATTATCCTCAGCAACTCGGGAGATGGTAGTCTGTTGAGTAACCACCTATCTAGGCTAATATCTACCCTACCAGATAAGATCTCAGATAATGTGAGAAGGGAGAACACCTTGAGCCTGTACTGGAGATAGCTGGCTGCTTGGGTAACTGGGTGGTGATCCGGATCGTCTACGCCAGCTCTCCTCAACTCATTAGCGACGTTATTTCTTAATTTCCTAACTTCTTCCGTCATCGACATGTCCAAGATAGTCCTCAGGCGATCCTCCGGATCGAACCATAGAAGCCTTCCGACTAGCTCCCTATGAATGGCTCTAGCAAGCACCCGGTACCTGACCGGGCATTCCCTATCGCAGTTTAGGCAGTCAGGCTTGACATTGTCGTTCCTGCAAGGCATGAGGTCCTTCACCTCCTCCTTGAGAGTATCGAGTTCCCTCAGCAGATAATACTCCGTCAGGAACGCTCTTCGCCAGTGTTCATGCAAGAAGCTTTTTCTCTTGAATGAGTCCGTGTCTGCGGGGGCTATACGTCTGTTATCGAATTTACTTGGAGGGTTCCTGTGGACCAGTAATCCCCTAACCGTGACACCCTTGCCTCTGAACTTATCAGACACGTAAACAACCGTGCCGAGCAGGTGAAGGGCAATCTTGTATACCCCATCGCCTCCCGCCTTGCTACTGACGAGGAGCCACCTCTCCTGTTCCCCTAACATTTTGATTCCCAGCACATCTATATCCGTGAAGAGAGCACCTTCCTCTCTAAGCTCAACCCTATTCAGGACAAACCATCTTCTGGCAGCTAGCTCGCTGGCGATTCTTAGTTCTAAATCCAATCCTTTATCTATTGTCATCTTGAGGGAAGGGAAAATCTCGACTAAAGATGTTATACTCATATTTCCACTCCATTTCATTGGGTTTCATTCAGTAAATTGTTAAATGTTTAGATCCAGCTGGCTTTTTCAGGAGACTCAGGTACCGATTAATTGGAGGGACAGTCGTAGTGTCCAAAACCTGTATCTACTTCCTTCCTTAACAACGATCGCGCGGTCACCAGCACGCTTGGAGTTCCAAAGATGACACGCGCCTCAAGTTGTCAGGTGCACAAACTACTTGCCTACTGTGGCCTCAACATTGCACCTCGCGGCAGGCGGTTCGAAGGAACCCACAGTTATTCTACCTATAATTGAGATATCTTAACGATATTTGGATTGTTTGAAGAAGAACCTGAGTCCGCTAAACCCTAATAAATCGCACGGTTACACCTCGGCGCCTATAACTTAATGGCTGTTAATCACCATTATAAGTAAGTCATCGCCAGTTGACCGGTGATTACTTGGTCACCTTTTCACCAGACCATCGGGGTGATCCGCTCTCTGAGGCTCTTGAGAAGCTTTGGGAGGAAATTCAACTTAGTCCGTTTCAAAGTGAAATAAATGAGATAGTAGATTTCCTCAACAGGATACACCATAGTAAAGGGAGCAATTACATGAGGTTGAAGGCCAAATTCCTCGACCTTTTCTCCTCAGAAGTCTGGGTACGTACGGATAGTGGGGAACTCATCGAGGGAATCATGCTCAAGTGCCCCCTCTGCTCAGAGATCATGCCGATAATATATCTTAGAGTTGCGGAGGGTAGTATTCCAGAGTATCCCTATCTCTTCTCAGAGCTGATGGTTCATCTCAGGAAGGAGCACAAGTTTTGGTCTTTCTTTGATAAGGAATTCGAGGGAGATAGGGGGATGAGAACGGAATATAGGTGCAAGATATGTGGAGAAGAGGTAAAGGGTGTGATAGAAGCTTTCTGTCACCTGGCCGCTCACGCGATTGAGGAGGAGTGGGAGGAATAAGTTCCTATACTCCAGGCCCTAGTGGAAACTGCCAGCTCAATGGAAAGCTCCATCATAGGCGACCTTGAGTCTTACGCTTATCATATCATATACCATTATGAATCCTAGAAGAATTTCACGAATTAATTCAACTGTATTTTACTGCTACTACCTCGCTCACAATTCTCTTCATAATCACGCGCGTGCGAGCGTAAGGACCAATCTGGGATGCTGAGTATGAATGGGAATTACCTGTTTGGGTTTCACTGTCGAAATAAGCTTCGTGAGTTCGAACGGATAATAGTGACCTGAAACCCTCACCCTGTAAGTCAGGATACCTAGGATATCCATCCACCTCAACAGGGCTTCATAATCCACCGATTCCTCCTGCCTCGGCTCAGGTTCAGAAAGCATCACCGTCATGTCGGAGAGGCTGACTGACCATTCCCTGAGGTTTCTCACGAGATCGATCAGTTCGTAGTAGGAAGTGATGATCACCAGCCTCTCGCTGGAAAGCTCATAATCGTATATGGAGGCTATATCTAGGTCGGGCACACCCTTTACGTATTCCTCGGCGACCAGCGGCTCCTCTAACTCCGCAAACATGTCCCTTCTGAGGAATTGAGGCATAACCTTCGATGCTATCAGGACACTCGAGGCCTGAGCGGCCCTTACCACCGCCCTTAAGAACTCCACATCCAAATAGTGGGAAGTGGCTATAGTTAGCTGAGAAGAGCCTACTATCCTCTCCATAAGTTTGAAACCCTCATCAGCCAGTAGGGGCACCTTTCCCACGCCGAAATTGGTTCCCTCAACCACTAGCTTGTCTACCCTCATCCCCTCATCCTCCAAGTACCTGAGCAGGGAAGGTGCGCCACACAGAGATTCGAACTCTTCCTCGGAGAGGAAGCTCGTGAGCCTAAAGTCCCCGGTATAAAGGACGGTTTCATCGCTCCCGTGGTAGAGGAAGGCGTATGCGGGGAAAGCACTGTGTGAGACGGGTATGGCCTCCAAATTATCCCCTAGCTTGCCCGCCCTTATCTCTTCCACTTTAACAAAGTATTTTCTAGGGGCTAAAGAGAGCCAGGTGGGTGATTTAGACCACCTCTCCTCCATTTGATTGTATATATCGAGGCTGGGCACGTGGAGGGTGAGTTCCACGGGTATGTTGCTGGGGAGGCCTATATGATCCATGTGGAGATGACTCACGTACAGGTCGCTGAGCTCCTCGTACCATTCCTCCCTAGGTACTATCCCCAGCTCCCTGAGTTCCCCAACTCCAGAAGGGGAGATGAAGCCTGAGTAGAACCTCTTGAAGAGATCGAACCTCATCCCGTTATCGAAAGCGATCTTGGTGTTCCCGTCCTCAATCCTCACGAAGTTTCCTCCGATAGAGTTCATCCCAGAGAGGACCTGTACTTTAACCAACCTTCCCCACCTCGGTCGGCTCGCCTTTGGGCCTCAGGATGTACCTCTTGGTTCGTTTCTCCACCTCCATGACGTTCATGGTCTTAAGGGGGTTCCTAAAGCATGCGATGACTGCTCCTCCTTCCTCCCGCTTCTCCAAGTTGTAGACTATGTAGAGCCAGTACCTGTCTCCTTCCCTCCTGGCAAGCTCCCATTCGGCCTCAGTTAGCTCACCATAGATCACGTTTCCCATATGGCCCTTCACCTCAATGATCCTCGTTTCACCCGTCCTCTCATCTATGCTCTTGAGGTCGTAGTGGGCCGATGGGTCCAGTCTCACATCCTTCACGATCCTCCTACCATGGGATTCCTCGTACTTTTTGACTAAATCTATCCCCAACTCCTCAAGATCTCCTACTAGCTCAACGCTTGGAGAGGGTGACCTCTCCACGGGGATTATCTCAATAAGAGGACCGGGAATGTCTATCTTTAGACTATTATACCGAAGCCAAGAGGTATTCGTATTCCTGAAATTCCTCTTAATGGTTTCCTTGAGGTAGTTCTCGAGGGGCCAGAGTATGTAGTGTGCGGAATCCCTCACAGCGGCCATAATCCTCACCTTAGCTCTCATCCTCGAGGTCATATCTATATCCAGGATCTGCATCTCAGTTGGAGAACCCAACGCGCCATCTATGGCCTCAGCTAAGAGATAGTAGAGATCCCGCCCCCTAAGCACTCTACCGTTATCGAAGTCGTAACCAATCAGCTCCTTATAGAGTGGTAGATACGGGTTCTCCTTGTTGGTGACGCTCACCATATATATAGAGGTCCTCCTGCATCTACAATCAGTTAGCAACCTAACCAACTTCTCGTTCCCACTAAACGTCTTCACCAGGCCTTCTAAGTAATCAAACAGACTTCTATAATCTTTGATCGTATAAGGAGGTGATGCAGAAGTAAGACTTCTAACTCTTAATACCCCATCCTCTCCCACGTTGACCTCCAAGTCGAAGAGACCCCCGATCGCCTTTAGGAGAGCGCCGGCGGATCGGTAGATCTCCTTTTGATTCATAAAGCCTACCTTGGAAAGGGCTTTCTCGACCTCCTTCCTGGTTCTGGGTTTCGGATAGAGGTTCTTCTCCCTTATTTCCCTCTCCAGCTGTTCTTTAGCCCTAAGAATCGACTCCACAAGCCTTCTTAGCCCCTCCCTTCCCTCGAGCAGCTCAGCTTTGATCGAAGCGTACTCAGTGAATTTCTTGGGCCTACCCTTCTTGCCCTCCTTTATCGTGACCTCTGGGAAGCTGCCCCACTCTGAGGGGTTCGCTACATAGACCTCCTCACCCATTAGAGCCTTTACATGACCTGTAGCCCTCCTTATGTTAAGGAGCTTCTTGTAAACTATGTCAAGGGCGTCTCTGTCCACCTTCGAGGAGGTGAACATGGTTATGGCCTCGACATCCCTCCTCTGACCGAGCCTCCACACCCTCCCGAGCCGCTGCTCCACCTTGATAATTGACCAAGGTATCTCGTAGTTTATGAGCACATTCGCGACCTGCAGGTTCAGGCCCTCGGACGCCACATCGGTCGCGAGCAGAATTCTCACACCCTCGCTCCTCTCGAATTTCCTCTTTACCTCCTGGAATTTCTTCCTACTGCGAGACTCGTCAGCGGTCATCCTCACGATCCTGTCCCGCCAGGAGGGCATCCACCTGATCAGCCAGTTGTAGATGTAGTCGAGGGTATCTCGGTACTCCGTGAAGACGATGACCTTGCTGTCGGTCTCCTCCATGTAATACTTGAGGAGGGCCCCCAGAGCCTTGAGCTTGCTGTCCCCCTCCTGAGAGATCCTCTTGGCCAAGTTGAGCAGGTACTGGATTTCCATCCTGTCCCTGTCGGTCAACAGGCCGGAACTCTTCCAGACGAAGTCGTTGATCACCTCATCCGGATCTACCTCCTCCTCGTACTCGTAATAATCAGTCCCGAAGATGGCATCGGCCAATCTGTCACTTATCCCCTCGAGATTCTCGATGAAGGCCCTCTTCTCTAGCATCCTCTGCAGAGTTAGAAGGGCCGCTCTAGGACTTGAGGAAGCTCTCTTGAATATGACCGCGGTGAGCAGGCCCATGGCCTTGGCTTCCTTTCCCTCGAGCTCCGCATACTCCCTTATCTTAGTGCGGAGGAAGTTCAGGAGTCTCTCGCTGAATTCCTTCTCCTCCTCACTCATGGTCACCACGTAAGCCATGAAACGCGCTGGGGGGAACACCTGAGTCTCCTCATATACCTTGTTGATCTCGTCCTTCGTCCTCCTGAATACCAGTGAGTAGTGGGTCAGTATGTAGAAGGGGCGTGAATCCAGTCTCCTCTCCTCGTTCAGCTGGGGATCCAAGAGCTTGAGCCTGGCTAAGTAATCGTTAGGATCTCCCCTATGAGGGGTTGCCGTAAGGAGGAGGACATGTCTCCTGGGATCGCCCTCTATCAGCCCCTTACCTATGGTCTCGAACCTGTCGGTGTGCATCCCTAGCCTATGAGCCTCGTCAACGACGATCAGATCCCACCTCACCCTCTCAACGTGAGGGAAGTATCTGTCCAACTTAACCAGGTCCATGGAAGCCAAGTAGATCCCGGGAGGGAAAGAATCGGCTAGGAGGCGGTCTATGGTCTCCCTCTCTATGAGCCTGATCTCATGGTACTTGAACCCCATCCTGAGGAGCTCGCTCACCCACTGATTGACGAGTATCCTAGGAACTAGGATGAGGATCCTCTCCAACCATTCCATCCTCTTAAGGTACCTGATGAGGAGGAGAGCCGTCACAGTTTTCCCCAATCCGACTTCATCAGCTAGGAGCACTCGAACGGGTCTCCGTAGGAAGAGGCGACTCAGCACCTCCATCTGGTGTAGGTAGGGGGTGGGAGGAGAGGTGCTCGGCAGCCCCGTGTAGGGCCCGATCAATGGATTGTACTTCGAAGCCTCGAGCACCATCTTCAGGAGTGTGGAGACCTGCTCCCTGAAACCGTTCACTCTCCCACCCCGTAAAGTATCTTAAACGCCTTCGCCACTCTGTACAGGGGATTGAATTTCCTCGTCCTCCAGTATTCCTCCCTGAGCCTTCCGGCCCAGTACTGTGCGTCATAGCTGCTCAGACCCCTCACCACCTCCAGGAGCTGCATGATGTTCGAGGGAGATCTCAGGGTGGCCCTGACCGCCGCGTAGACGGTCAGACTGTTGTAAGCGTCCCAAGAGGGAGGGTAGATGGTAAGGTCGTCGATCTGGCATCCAAGTTCCCTTGCCAGCTTCCTCAGCTCCCGGGGCTCCACCCTGGCCCTGAGATCTAGCCTCCCCCTCTCCTTAGGCGCCTCCTCCAGTAGGGGTGACTGAGAGAAGTAGGCGTACCATCTGTCCACTCGGACGCTCTTCCCCCTCCTGCTGGTCTTCACCCGCTCCTTCACGAGCCTCACTACGAACCTCGGCGCCTCTTCCATGTCACTCCCTCTCGGGAGCCTGCAACCTGAATATCACCTTTCCACTGAGCGAATTGAGGCTGTGGTATCTGATCTGATCTATCGCCTCGCCCGGGCTTAGGAGGAGATCTCCCCTGAAGTCGAGGCCCTCGTCGAGTCCCAGCTCCCTGATCTTGTCCACCACCGCTCTCAGGATGGATAGGGCCGAGTAGGCATCCAGATCCCTTGCCTCGAAGCTGATCCAGTCAGAAGCTAGGCTGACGCTCACCTGGGCATCTTCCCTATCCTTGAAGTTCTGGAGGGCTCTGGTGAACGAGTCGGGGTCCTCGCTGCTCAGCCCCAAGAGCTGCCACCCAATGAACTCCTCGCTCAGTTCGCTAGTCTCCTTGACTTTCCTCTCAGACTTGACCCTCAGGGTCACCTTGGCCTCCTTCACCTTACCGGCGGAATCCCCAGCCTTGATCTCGATCGTGTAGGATCCAGGTGCCTCAGGCGCCTTTACTTTGAGGGTGGATACGAAGTCAGGGTCGCCCTCTTGGGGTTCAAGCTGACCTAGGTTGGCGCTCAGCTTGACCTTGCCCGCATCGTAGTTGATCGCCCTAACATGGATGGGTATGGAGGCTTCCTCCCCCGGCCTCACCTCGACGTTGGAGATCTCGGGTTCTACCAGCAGCTCACTCTCGATCTCCTCAACTCTCTTGTGGATGATACCCTCCTTGATTATGTCCTCGTAACCTTCCTGGTTCAGGAGCTCGCTAAGCCTGATAACCTCACCACCTACTTCAACCTCGAACCACGTCCTCCTTATCCCGGTGAGGGTCTCCTCCTCTCCCTCTCTCTTCAGTAGTTCCTTGACGAACTCCCGGGCTGCTATCTTGTAGGAGACTATCTCATCATCGTCCTTTATCCTCCCCGGAGTCTTGGACACGGGAAGATCCTCCTTGCGCCAGTACAGGGATCCCTCCTTCGTAATTATCCCTATTGAGAGCCTATCCAATCCCGATTTGATCGCCTTCTCCAGCAGGGATCGGGTCATGAAGATGGCCCTCGGGTTCGTGGTAAACAAGCTCAGCAGGCTGGCAAATGTGATCTTCTCCTCTCCCTCAACTAGGTCCCTATTGTAGACTATTTTGAGGAACTCAACCAGATCGTCGAAGTCGAAGTCCCTCCTGAACTTGATGTGGGGCGGGTTGGTGAGGGCCTCCTCCGCCTGGGATGCAATGGAGATGCCTATGGAAGCATCTGCTGTTCCTATTTCATCAATATCTTTCGGGAAGCTGACGGATCTCAGGTAACCGAGAGCCGCCTGCTGGGCCCCCTCGTAATTCCTCTGGGAGAAATCCTTGAGCCTCCTCTCCTGTAGCTTTATCAGGTCCTTGTCCTGATAGTACTCGGGGAGCGAATCCTTCACCTCCTCGGCCGCCAGGTGCCTGGCGAGCTTCCTGAGGATCTCGGGGAAGATAACGCCCCCATCCCTGACTGGGGAGACCACGACTACGGTGTTCTTGTGGGTCCTGGGCTTGTCACCCTCGTAGAATATGATATGCCTGATCAGGTCCTCAGAGGCCATCTCATCGGCGATCACCACGAGCTTCATTTCGGGACCGTCGGGGGTGTTGGCGGAGGCGAGTTCACGATCGAAGGCGCTGACAACGAACGATTTCGATTTTTCGAAGAGCTCCGTCTGCTTCACATCCCCCTTACTCCCCTTCTTCGAGGGGAAGAGAACGCTCCTAGCTACGTTGGCGAACTCCTTGAGGAGCCTGCCCCTCTCATTCCTGAATATTTCCTCAGCTCTCTTCTGGGCCAGCTCGACCGCCGAGGGATAGCGGGTGAACCAGTACCTGCCGTCGTCCTCCTGCAGGTGGACTAGGTGAGCGGTCAGATCGGAGAGCACATCCCTCATGTCTACGGGCGCGAGACTGTTTGAGTTGAAGTAGGCCGGCTCGTAAACGGAGACAGCTACCTCTTCGAACTTGGGGAAGGGCTTTATGGCCTTGGTAGACTCGTAAACGTAGGTTTTTAGGAATATGACAGTAGCTATCTTCACCGCCAGATCCGGATTGACGGAGTGCCTCACGTTACCCAGGGAGCCCCCAGGCGAAATTATGTCCTTGGAGACTATCTGATCGAAGTCCGAGTAGCTCTGGGTTATGACGTCGCTCCTTATCTCCGGGTTGGAAAGGTCCAAGTGCCAGGGCATGATGGCCTCTGGATCCCCTTCAGAGTTCCAGATCGACCTGACAACTTTCCTCGAGATCTTGATCGCATCTCTAGTCTTCTGGAGGTCCCTATTCCTAACCACGAAATCCGAGAGGACCTCGAGATACTTGGGATGGAACGGGTAAGTCTCCCTAAGCGTGTAGCGGACGTTCCCCTCCTCAGAGACGTAGTCCCAGTTGGACTCATCCCCGAAGACGTCGGGATTGTCCCTATACGTCTCGTAGAAGATTCTCGGGTACTCGTCGCTCACCCTCTGGAAGATCCTCTTCCTGAGGACCTTGGCGATGTCGCCGGAGGTGATGGGTGGGAGCCTCATCGAGGAGACCCTTGAGATGCTCCTTAGCACCTTGGTAGTATCCTCCCTGTAGGTCTCCTCCGGAACGGGAGTTCCCTCCCTGTAATCAGCTGGTATCGTCACCACGAGAGCAGCGTTTACCCCCTCAACCGCCTTAGCAAGGTTCTCCAGGAAGGTGATCACGTTCTCCCCGTAATTCCTGAGCTTGGATCTCCTCATCGAGGCTATGTACTTCACTATTTCGTCGATCAGTATTATTACCCTCTGACCCCTCAGTAGGTCCCTCAGCTTGTCCGTCGGGGGAGGGGGAGAGTCCGGGGAGTCGTAATCCTTCATCTCCTTATAGCCCCCTAGTCTGTGGGCCAGCATGCCCCACACAGTTTTGATCTCGAAGTCTCCCTCCCTGTAAGGTTCCAGCGGGTTGGGAACCAGCTTCGAGCTGTCAGCGTCCAACACTATTATCAAGGGTTCTCCGGCCTCAAGTATGAGATCAGCTAACCGCTCGTCCAAGATCGAGAGGCTCTGAGGTGTCTTGAACGCGTGGTATATGGCTAGGAGGGTGTGCGTCTTCCCTCCCCCAAAGAGGGAGGTCAGGAGTATGACGTTCATCCCCTCCCCCTTGAGGGACTGGGCGATGGACATCAGCGACTCCCTCATGGTCTTCGTCAGGTAGGTGCGCTTGAAGAACTCGTTGGGATCGGCGTAGATTGAAGGGGCTTCGCCCAACACCACCTCCCACAGGGAGGGGGCCGACTTCTCATCGTAACTGGGATCGAAAACGTCACCCCAGGGGATGGAGTTCTCCTTCACCCCCATAACATCACCCTACCGGAAGGACACCCTGTCTGACCCTTCCCACTACACGGGAGGCCAGTTCACCCTCAGGGTCCGTAGTTGGGAGGACGCTTGCCAGGATCTTGGCCATGGAGATGGCCTCCTGAACCTCCCTCGGATGATCCGTCCTCAATTCCTCGAGCCTATCCTTGAACTCCCTGCCTGAGTACGCTACCGAGTAGTACTCGAGTAGATGAAGGGCGTCCACGGAGTTCCTTATCACGGGATTATTGGGCTCCAGTCCACGCCTCAATAGGAACCTCTCCAACCCTCCCCTCTCAGTGGAGGTCGGGTCTAACAAGGAGAGCTCACTTTTTTCCCTCGAGAGGATCTTAGATCTGTCGATGAGCTTCTTCAAGTCAACGCTAGTACCGAGAGCTATGATGCGGGCGTCATTTGAGGACAGCTTCTTTCTCTTCAGTCCTCTGAGGAGGACCTTGACTATGAGGTAGAACATCGATTCTGGGGAGCTGACCCCGTCCTTCAAGCCGCTCTTTCTGGACACACCTCTGACGATACCGAGCATCGTCGCCGGGTAGACGTACTTATCGACTAACTCGTAAGTGTCAAGCTTCCCTATATCGATGACCTCTTCGAACCGGGTTGCGGCGGATAAGGCTGCGGCTAACGAGGAGACTAGGAGATCAGCACCTATAACTCCCCTGTCAAGCATTTCAGTGGCTCTGTTAGCGGAGCTATCGATCATCCGCTCATAGAGTTCGCTAGCGTTGATTTTACCTGATGAACCCTTCCGCCAGACCACAACAATGCTAGTATCCAAGGAAAGCTTTCCCCTAGCTGTAACTCTCTGGGCCGACTCAGTAACTAGGGGGAAGGCGTTCGTCACTCTCATTCTGGCCACCTCCCATCCGGCTTTGAGGAGGGCCTTCCACGCTTCAGGGCTGGTGTGGGCGTAGTAGGTAACTAAGAGGCCGTCATCAGCCAAAAGACTGGACATGGAGAGGAATGAGGAGTTAAGGAGGTTCTGGAAGTGCTTAATGGCGTCCTCCTTAGTGGCGTTAGGGCCTAACCTACCCACATTCAGGCTGACCTCGCGCTGGGCGAATTCTTCCCATTGGGTGGGGATCTCAATGTAGCGCCCTCGAACTTCCTTAAAGAAGGCTTCCTTCAGAAATCTTGGGACTAATTTTTCTTTATGTAAGTCACTTAAAGCCCTCTTAAGCCAAACATAATAGAAGTCGCTGAGCTCAGCATAGGGAACATCATCATAGTAAGGAGGATCTGTAACAATCAACAGAAATCCCTCTTTTAATTTAGCAATTTCAGTGGCGTCATGAATTAGGATTGTAACCCGGTCTCTCAATTTCTCAGAGGCGCTATCCTCTTCACTAACTAACAAGGGGGGATAAGTTTCGGCACTGAAAGATATATGTAAATAATTGATTAGCTTCAATAGTTTACTCAAATTTCCCAGCCACGTTCCTGTCCCGCTTATTTTAACAAACGGAGAAACATCTCCCCAATTCCACATCATGGCTATTCCTCTCATTGATAGTGTGTGAGCAACTTGAGCGGGCAGCTGCCCTCCATAATTCCAAACAGTGCATAACGTGTTATAGTCTACGTACCTTGCTAATGCTAATGTTAGATATACAGCTACAGCCTCAGCATACTTGAACGCCTCCTCCTTACTCCATTCCTCCTTAATCTTCTCCTCCTCGACCTTCTTTCCGGCCTCTCTGATCAGCTTGACGAGCTTGACGAGAGTCAGGAGCTGTCTAGAGTTGAATAAATTTCGATACAGCTTGTATAACTTCGGGATATCTCCCAAGGTTACTCCACCATATGGGGTCATCTTTTCGTAAGGAAGATCAGGATCACCCTTGTCCTCTGATTGTTTTATAGCATTTTCTGCCTTACTGAGAGATAGATGATCTTCCTTAGTGCAGGGTTCAAAAATAAGATCCCCACCTTCCACTTTCACCTTCACTAACAACCGTTCTCTCGCATAGTCTCTTCCTCTCCTAACATTCATAATGTAGATAGCTTGCTTCACATACCAGTCGAATTCACTATCGGGCAAATCTAACTCAATTTCCTTCCCTATGGTACCGCCACACAATAGGCAGGTGGCCCTACTACTTTGATTTGAAACATTTTTTGAAGGAACATTGTATGCTCTACCGTCGGGTAAGGTGATCTTACCAGCCTTAGTATCCACCTTAGTCCCGCTGGGGATTTTGCCCAGCTCCTTGTTCAGATCTCTTACTCTGATCTTCACCTCATCACCTTCTACGTAGGGTTCCATCCAAGCTAACCTCTTGTACTGCCCTTTCGAATCTTTCACCCTAGCGAGCCACCAGTTCCCTACAAGAGGAGTCCACCTGCCGCAGTGAGGGCACTTAATCTCCCAAGTCCCTATGTATACCGCTACATCATCCTCGTACAACTCCTTAATGTCAGGATCTTCTCTCAACCTGTCCGTTACCCACTTCCCCCACTTGGCTACATCGTATAGCAGCTCCGGTACCCTCCTGCCCTTTGTTGGAAGCCTCAGCTCCCTCACTTCCTCAGGGCTGACCTCTTTCATTCTTCCTCCATACTTGAGAGGATACTCAAGAACGGCCTTCAGGAACACGTAGGCAGTTGGCAGCAGCTCAACGGCCGTAGCGGATAGTCCGAGCCTGAGGGCCTCCAAAGGTATTGACCCGAAGCCCGCGAAGGGATCTAGTAGGGTCTTCCCCTCGAAGTACTTCCTCCACTCCTCGGGGATCGCGGGATTGTGCCTATGAGCAACGTTCTCATTCAGCCTCATAGCCCTTATGAATTCCCGCTTATCTATCCCAGCTGGGAGGAGGGCTCCAGCTATTATGGCCCTAGCTGAGGCGAGAGGCTTCCTCGTCCACCAGAAAACCATCTCCCAGTGAGGAGGTCTGCCACCACCTTGCTTCTCCTTCGCCGATTGCTCACTGACCTCCTTCACCGGAAAATCAGGTGTCTCGATGAATCTAGTATCCTCCAATCACTTACCCCGAATCAGCTATCCTAAGAAGTATGATAAAGGTCATGTTAACCAAGATTACATCCATTTATACATTAAGTGATGAAAATTGGGCAGGGTCCTCTCTAACAGTGATGAGCAGGAAATTCTGATTCTAAGCTAATTGGCCTGCGAAGCTCTAAGGACTCTTTTAGTTTGTAAGTCCTAGATATTTTCGCTGGCTATTTCCTTTTCTTGTGGAGGTCCTAGGCTTGGACGGAGGGACTATTAAGTTCAGCGTTTACCCAGATCTTTTCGTACTAGCAATGTACCCGTGTCGTGAATTTCAAAGAATACATCTAAACAATGCTCGTGACTTTTCAGTCATAAACCGTTGACTACTGGTTCCCTACGAGGCAATCGATCACCTACTATAATACACTCCACCGGTCTAAAACGTAGTAAGATCCGACTCTCAGATCAATATAGTTTTGACTTAGCTTGTTAGAGCCTGTTTTACTTACGAGATGTCGAATAATTAGATGAGATCACCTGCCGCTTATTATTGCGACTCCAATACATCACTATACGGAAAACTGCGAATATGCATAATAGAGGAATTCTATCTAAATTATGCACTTGAGCTTATATATTATTACGTAAAAATAATTTTTTATGCTAAATTTTACCTTTATTCGGATAGATGGTAGATCGATATCGTATTGGATAGGTATTCGCAATATTTTTAAATCCGTTCCTACCAATATTAGTGAGGTGGTATTAATTTCTGATGAAAGGAAGAAGTACTCTGAGGATGCTTCTAGGAGTGCTAACGGTAGAAAAAGTGAGAAAAAATCGCTAGAAGACCTTATTATAAAAGAGGAGAGCGTTGCTAAGGAGATACTCTACGATGTGCTTAAGGATCACGTGAGATTTACTGACAGAGGCTCAATCATGTTTGTAGGTTCCTCTAAGAAGTTACCACACAAGGAGAAGATATTACTCGTCCTCCTTGCTAGAAAAGCTCTATATATCCTAGGAAAGGCAGATACAGAGGAGATGTCCCCTAAAGAAATAAGCGAGACAATAGGAATTCACGGCGGAATTGTCAGATCAGTCTTGTCAGCGCTGAAGAAGGAAGGCCTAGTTTCTAGCCCAAAACGAGGTTCATGGAGAATAAACTGGTCCAAATTTGATGAAATAAAAGAGCTACTGGAGGATTGAAAATATGGATAGTGACAAGTTCGTCAAAGACGTCATAAGGAGGGCCCTCTCGCTTATTGAGGAACTTAATGTAGATCCTAACCTCAAACCCATAGCATTTCAGGAGGTAATAAGATACCTATTGCAGGCTGAAGGGATGGATTTTGAGAAAAAGGAGGCAGAAGGAACCTCGATCATGAAACCAAGTCCATCAAAAATCCCATTCTTAGATGAAATGACTTATGAGGAATATACAGGAAAATTAAGGAAAAAGATCAAAACCAACCCAGAAAAGCTGCTGGTTATTGTATACTGGCTTGCCACGGTCGAAAAGAGGGAATGTGTTACACAGGAAGATATTAAAGCCAAATTACAAGAAGATCCGGTATGGGGTGTGCCGGGCAATCTCCCTAGAGACCTAAAAGCAGCTAGAACTAAGGGTTATCTCACCTTTAGGAAGGAAGGAAATCAGAAATGTTGGGCACCTACAGACACGGGAAAGCGTAAAATATTAGAGTGGCTCGATCTTAAAGAATAGCAAGGCAGCTGAGATATGGGTCTAAAGACCATATGTACGCAAACGGGGATAAAGTATGACCATGACCTCTCTAGAAAATAACCCAAGAATCGACAAAAAATATGAGAAGATATCGATCAATGTGTCAAAGGATCTAAGGCTCATTCTAGACGACTTAATTGGGAAATGCATAGCCATACTTGGCATAAGGGGATCGGGAAAGACAAATACTGCCGCGGTTATCATCGAAGAATTACTGTCTCATGGACTCCCTTTAACCATAATTGACATCGATGGAGAGTACTGGGGTATAAAAGAAAAATACGAGATAGCTCATTTGGGGAAAGGGGATGTTGACATCGAGATCGAGCCTGAACACGGCTATACTGTTGCAAGTTTTTCGCTAAAGAGAGGTATTCCTATAATATTAGATCTAAGTGGATACTCTCCCAGAGAAAGTGAGGACCTGCTTGCAGCCTTCTTGAAAGGATTGTGGGCTGCCTCAGGCAAGATTCGAAAACCCTACTTTGTAGTGCTAGAAGAAGCACATGAATTTGTACCCCAAGGCCATAACACTAAATTAAAA
This sequence comes from Thermoproteota archaeon, assembly GCA_027078475.1. Taxonomy (GTDB): domain Archaea; phylum Korarchaeota; class Korarchaeia; order Korarchaeales; family Korarchaeaceae; genus Korarchaeum. The sequence continues at coordinate 15,835 of JALWYH010000070.1, read as the reverse complement.
GAATTCTTGGTAAAAATAGCACTGAGAGGTAGGAAGAGAGGATTGGGTGTGATTCTCATTAGCCAGAGATCAGCAAAGGTAGATAAGGATGTTCTTACCCAAGCGGAGATATTATTTCTTCACAGAGTAGTTCATCCCGCTGATTTAAAGGTATATCAAGATATCCTCCCAGTCCACAAGGCAAAGATACATAGAATTGTACCTTCGCTAGCTGTGGGCGAATGCATATTCTACAACGGAAGTTTTGAGAAGGTAATAAGAGTTAGAGAGAGACACACGTTTCATGCTGGAAGCACTCCTCAATTGGAAAAACCACTTAATGTTCCATCTCTCAAAAAAATTAGTGAGGAATTGGCTGATGAAATAAAAAGGGCCGTCTTTCAAACTAAGGAAAATCAGACGGTTATCGAGCGACTGACGAGAGAAAATAAGAGGCTCTTAGCTCAATTAGAGGAAAAGGAAAAAGAGATAGAGAGGCTCAAACAACAAATTTCGATTTTAAGTAACATTAAAGTCACAATCGACGAAAATTCTCATATATCACGACAGAAGGAACGATCCGAGACAACCCAAAGGAAGAATGGAAGTGACGCGGTGATGGATAGGTTGCTAAAAAATGTCGGAAGATTGATAGATCAGCTCAGCAGACCCGCGAAAGAGATAATTGCCATTCTAGTCGAAAATGAAGGTAAAGAATTCACATATGCCGACCTGTCGGCATGGACTGGGTATCACATAGATACCGTTAGGAGATGCAGAAAAGAGCTTGAAAGGCTGGTGAAAATAGGACTTATCGAGAGGGGGAAGAAAGGAAGAGAAATTATTTATTACTTCAAATCATTAGCGAGGTCAGATAAACACAGAGAACTGAGAGAAGCTCTAAAAATTTTGATAAAGAGTACATGATTTAATCAACTATATCGTATATCAGACATTGATATTCCTCCTTAATATTTTCTCTTCCACGTACCTAATCCCCTTCTTGGTAAGGATGACTCCTTGCTCGTTCCTATGGATAAGTTTCTCCTTCCAGAGTCTGGATAATGTAGCTCTTATACTTTCCTTTTTCCCTTCATGTATGATCGTATTTAGTAGTTCGTTTGTTGGAATTCTATTTGGATATTTAAGATAAAGTACAAGAAGAACCCTATCCTTCAAGGAGAGGTCATCAGGATAAATCATAACAGTACCATCCTCGAATATCTCCATGAAAGGTAGCTCTTCTTCCGTAATTTTCTGAATGAGACTCCATGCTTCTTGTTCGTTCGCTTCATCAGTACTTGTAGTGAGGAGTTGGGCGATTATCCAGTCAATTGCAGTTATGCAATAGTGGGCATCTAGATAGGTAGGGTCTATGAGCTTCAGATGTACTACGCGCTTCTTGTTTCTGAGCATGTAAATGGACTTGGCAACCTGCGGGATAACCTTCAAGAGAATCTCGGAAGTAGGACCCCCTACTTTAGCCTTTAAGAGTTCGAGAAACATATCATTAAAGCGTATGGCATTATAATCTATGCCGATCCTAAGCTCGCTCTTTACTAAAAGACCTATTATGGCTTCACTAAAGATGGCGGAGTGCTTTACGACATCCTCCCACTTCTGCGCTTTGAAAGCAGCCTTAGAGAGTCTATATTCCTTTAATGCAAGGCTAACTCCCTCCAGATCGAATCTCCTTGACAGTTGTTCGATGAGCTTATTTAAGTCAATCTCCATACTTATCAAAGTCCAAGAGATGTTAAAAACTTTATTTTACGATCGGGATCTATATTGGTAGATCCGGTACCAACCCGTTCTTATAACCGCCGATCAGCCGCTCGTGTTTAATCAAGTGGGTTGTAAAAGGAGAGAGTCCGATAAGTTAATTGCCTGAGGAAAGATGGGAGATGTTGTTTAGTTTAAATAATTTAAATAAACGGCTAAATGTAAATGAGAAAAGAAATGTGATTAAGTGAAAAATGCTATTCAAATAGATAGAACATCGCTAATAATCCTGCTAGGTTAGTTTAATTTCAATACTGAATCGAGATGTACTTTTGTAATTTTCCTCAGGGGATTGGACCGAGCGCAAGAGTTATCTCCTTTCCTCTACTTGCTTCTTTATGCCAGATTATTATATCGCGGTAACTAACGATGATAACTGGCCTATAGTCAAGAGTAAACATGTTTGGGGATTACCTGAAGGGAGAGAGAACCTGATCAAACGCCTTAAGAGAGGAGATTATCTCTTCATCTATCTAATGTCGTCCAAGAGGGGAGACGAGCTTCTCCCTCCAAGAATAGCCGGCCTATTCCAAGTAGCTTCCGCTCCCTACCGCGACTCCAAGAGGATCTTCAAAGGGCGCCTCTACCCCAATAGGGTGGAGCTGAAGCCCGCCTTAATCCCGGAAAAGCCAGTGGGATTCAAACCTCTAGTTCCAAAACTAGCATTCATAAAGAATAAGCAGTTCTGGGCCGCCCACCTGCGCTCCGGCCTGGCTAAAATACCTGAACACGATTTCAAGCTCTTAAAAGAGGCCCTGGAGAGAGCCGAGGGCTGACCTATCCCCCAACCGCCCTGAGTATCTCTTTATACTCCGTATCTGTAAGCCTCTTCCCTGCTACGGTAATGAATCTCTTAGGCTTGTACCCCCTCCTGTACCTCCTCAAATCCTTCAGAACTATCACCAGTACCTTAGATGCCCTCCTCTTTTCCCTCAAATACTCTCTGATCTCACCAGGATCCAAGAAGAGCTTCTTCCCGTACTTCGTCACGGCCTCCTCCGGCCTCAATAACTCTACCTTCTCCGCCGTGCCCTCCCCAACTATCTCCCTTATCTCTCCAGAAGCATAGAATAGGATCTTGGATCCCTTCCCCAAGTCCTTATAGAGTGTGGGAGGCTTCAGGAATACGTTCCTGCCCTCCTCGAATATCCTATCGACTAGGTGGGAGGGAAGGGGGAATATGGCACCTATCACTTTCAATGTGTTCCCCCAAGGAAATGCATTGGATAGTTAATTTTAATCCTCCCACTAAAATATCACCCATCTCCCATAGCACAGGCAGTAATGTTCCCTGACTGTCTACTTGATAACTTCGAGGAGACGTCTTTAGGTATTTAGATATATATTATGAACCTGGAAAGTAAGATCTTCTTGAAGTGTAATTAGGTACAAGTACATCATCCTCTAGATATCAGGGTAATTACCAGAAATTGGTCTCAAGGACTACAGCTAGTGGATAAATGGAGTGAAGAGGCCACCCATAGGTGGGCATCCGAGGACCCAGCCATTAGCTAAAATGAACCAAAAAAGAAGAAAATAATCAGGAGCTGACGAGATTCAATTATGAGTTCATACTTTTTAAAATTCAGCTCTTATCCCCAAGGGATCCAGTAATTCCCTCAAATCCCTGAGGTTCCTAAGGAGCTTCTTCAATGTATCATAGGGAATGAACCCCAGCTTGCTCTTATAGCTACTGAAGGGCTTCGCCTCTAAAAGCCTCTCGAATTCATCCCTCCTAGAATTCGGTGCCATCACAAATACCTTAGAAGTCAAGCTAGAGATGCTGATGAGGGTCGCCAGATCTTTCCTCATATCGCTTGTGTGAGAGACCTCGAAGGCATAGCGAAGCTCCTCTCCACTAGAATCAAGCCAGATTACATCGATCCTGCTGGGATCCTCGGATTTGGAGTATTTTACCATAAGCCACTCTGGAAGTCTGCTGATGCTCGCGATTTCACCTAGTGTCCTCCCCTTTACACTCTTACCCTTGTCATTCCTCGCCACGTACGTAGCATATCCTAAGAGGTTCCCTATTTCTAGGAGGTAGTACTGAACCATTGTATGATCAAGTGGGGGCTCGTAGACGTGGGGCTCCGCCTCCGCTGGTCCAGCTAGCTCTTCGCCCTGGCGAGTAGTCAGGTAGAAAAGGAAGAAGTCTAACTCCGGATAATCGACAACTCTGCCTTCGAGCAGATCTCTCATATCTTCCTTTAGTCTGGAGAAGAAGCTCATGAGCTTAAGGTACTGCTGCCCTCTGATATAGAGGGGATTGCTTTGTGTAATTGGAAGTTCTCTCTCGAGGCCCAGTCTTTTTAATCCGAGGAAAACACCGCTGTTCCATATCATGAATTCATTCGGCCGTGCGAAGCATAAGATTTCAGTCAAGCTGGCAACACCAATACCCCATGATCTCTTCAGGAAGGTGTCAAACCTCTTGGCGAAATCTCCTTCTCCATAAAGCAAGTCCTTTAGCCATTCCTTGATATTAGAAATCCCATTCTTAGAAATTATTTTATTGATCCTCTCCTCCCTCTTCCTCCACATCCCGAGAGCCCAAAGTCCCTTTAGGACATCCCTAAATTTCTTCTCGAATTCTTCATCGCTACCTGAGAGGGAACGGAGGGAAAGAGCTTCCCCGTACAGCCTTCTCTTCTCCTTCCTCTCCTGATCCCATTCAATACCTTTTTCCGTCTCCAGGAATTTGAGATAATCTCGAACTAGATCTCTGACTAATTCTTTTTGGATCATTTTTCGTGCCTTGGATCGAGGACTATAGAAGTTAAAACGATTAGGCATCTTGTGAAATTAATTAGGATCTTCCTTTTACCTCCTTAGCCCCCCGACAGAGCTCAATGTGAGCAGAATCAAGTGACCCTACCAACCTCCATCGACTCTAAGTTCCCTCGAGAGCTAAGTAAAGGGAGCGTATGGATCCGGCGCTCTCCTTCACATGCTCCCTCACCATCAGGAGTGGGTCGTTGCCCTCCTCACCAGGATAACTCTCAAGCAGGTCATCCACCTAGCCTCACTCCTAGAGATGACTTTTTCCATATGGCACATAAGGGAGTTCCCTTAGCCTGTCCTCACTACCCTTAATGGGACAAATTCCTTGAAGGTGGGTCTAAGGTGAGCATTACACGCAATAGATTTACCCCAACGCTCCCGAACATCCAATGATTAGTAAGAGTAAAGATGTAGATAACACCGCTACGGAGATGAGCTAGTCGACGCCCCCACCGAACCTTCTGACCCATAACCTACCGAGAACTAGGCCCAATAAGGAGATCATTAGGGCTAGGCCTACCTCTGAACCGGACATGGAAAGAGCATAGGAGGGTATCAGCGAGATCGAGTTCTGAAAGAGGAAAGCTGATATCCCTACTATAATCCCGATACCGGCTAGGAAAACATAGTACTTCATACCAGGTAATGAATAGAAGGGAGCGGGAAGAATTGGAGGAATAAGGGCAAGAGACTCGAGGAGCCTAGTAAAGTTCAATAAAATAGCGGGAACCGCCGCCAAGGAAAGAATAGTCCTATCACGGACCATCATCAAACTATGTGAAACTCACGATTAAAAAGAATTCTATCCCGGTAAAGTCCATCGTGATTTTGGAAGTCGGACGTACAAACTAAAATTCACGCAGATATCGAGTTTGAGCCTCCAATTCTGGACCTAATGATGTCAGATTCACGGAGTCTCAACAGTTAATCTTTAATCTTATAGAGAGTAAGCCTTCACACCCTTCCTCCAATGTGTATTCTCTCTCCAATTCTCACGCGAATATTGTTCTAGGTCGACTGGGACATTACCTCGAAACTCTTAGGACAGGATCTCTATATCTCTATTAGGGTGGGTCATATAGCGCCCTTATGTATCGATCGTACCTTCACCAATTCTCGTCATCCACTTCGTCATCACTTGGCTCTTCATCTTCCCATTCTTCGTCGTCACCCGGTTCGATACTGAAACTCACAGCTGGGCTCTTTATCTTACTCTCCGTTCTTGAGTCTGGACTGCTTATCGAGAACTCAAACGCAGGCTCATCAAGGGAGTCCCACCACTCTTTCAACTTCTTCAGGATTTTCTTCCACAGCGGAACTTGATCGTCATCAGTCCCAACGCCTGAAATCACATCTCCCACCTAAGTATACAGATCGCTAGTAGTTCGCTATACAGCAATTTATTAAGTCATCCTTCAATTTTTTGGGAGAAATTAAGCCATATTTAGCATCTAAGTTGGTTCCTCGAGCATCTCTTTTGTGCCAAGAGGTGAGGTTCTCATCATAACACTCAAATTTTGGTCTAAAGTCAGGAGAATTCTGCAACCTAAACCATTCTAGCTCGCGCGGTAACCACAGAACTGAGAGAACCGGGAAGGCATGCTATTTAATTAAAAATGGTAAATGTCCAACCCTTCTAGTAGTTCTAAGAAGTTTTGAGGCCAACACGCACAATAGAAAGGAACACTGAAGGAAATGTAATAAGTGTCCGGAAATTTCTGGTTTCCGGACACTCCGGCTGGATCGCGAGGTAGGGAGCACGGCGTGAAGGGCAGGAATATCGCCTTCTCTCGCGTGTAGATACTCTCCTCTCCCCTCACCTTCGATCGTCTCACTCATAAAGGGCGCAAGGGATCCGCGATGACGAAAATGGGTCAGGGACATCGAGATACATCGCCCTCCTCGTAATGATTTATAGCACACCATCATATCTGTGCCCTGTGAATGACACCGTGGATGCTCAGGACCCTTGGACGGACCCGGGAAGGCTGAGAGTGCTGGCTGGAGATGTGAGGTGGCACGTGAGATTGTTGGTGGCCAGGAATCCATCGACGCCCTCTGATGTGCTGGAGAGGCTGGCCCAGGACGAGGACTATTGTATTCGGGCCGCGGTGGCCTCTAATCCCAATACGCCTGAGGATATTCTGAGAAGGCTGGCTGGGGATGAGAGGTGGGAGGTCAGAGAGGCTGTTGCCAGGAACCCGAGGACGCCGGTAGACGTCTTGGAGAAGTTGGCTGTTGATGATAACGATGAAGTTGTGCGAAATGAGGCCCTGAGGAACCCCGACTGCCCACCCAAGAGCCACGCGAGGGCCATGTTGGAGTGACGAGGTGCCACCGAAGTTTTGCAGGAGTTGGGGGCCGAGCGAAACCAAGTCGACCCACGGTCTCTGAAAGGGGTTCACGAGGAGGTGCTGAGGAGGACCGAGATGAATAGAGACTTGTGGGAAAGACGACTTCCCAGGGGGAGATCCTGGCCCCGTGGGCCCCTAGGCGCATCTTTGGTAAGTAGGTACAGCTTCAACCCAAAACTTCAGGCCCATCTTCCCACATAGTGACAGAGGAAGCTCTCATCTGAAATCGTAGCTTCCCCGCCTCATCCTCGCCAGGTAGATTCCTCACGCGAAAAGTGCCTTGACCATGCACGCAAAGACCTCACAACATGGAGTTCGAGATCTGATGGGGCCTCCCCAGACCTACATTCCAAGCACCATCGCGATTTATATAGCTCATTCACCATTAATAATGATGAATGCCCATGGAGCGAACTACCATTACGGTATCTAGGAGGACGCTGGAGAAGCTGAGGAGGATCAAGGAGGAAATGCGAGCACAATCCTACGACGAGCTATTGGAGGCCCTGATCAGGGCTTACAGGAGAGAGGTGCTGGAAGAGGTGGCGGACAAGGTTGTGTTGAGTGAGACCGAGGCCGAGGAGATCAGGGAGATCATAGAGGAGAGGAGGGCCTCATGGTGGAGAAGATCCTACTAGATACCGACGCTCTCATAGAACTTCACAAAGACAGGAAGGAGCTGAATAGGGTCTTACTGTCATTCGACTGTCACATCTCGATCGTCAGCCTGTACGAGTACCTCTTCGGGCTGATCTACAGGGGAAGGGATCTGGAGGAGTCGAAGAGGTACATGGAGGAGCTCTACTACGTGGTGCCCCTCACTCAGGAGATACTGAAGAGGGCCCTGACCCTGGATGTGGATCTCACCAAGGAGGGCCACAGACTGGAATTCAGGGATCTCGTGATAGGGGCCACTGCCATCGAGATGAACATGCCGCTGGTGACGGGGAACATCAAGCACTTCGAGAGGATGAAGGCTCACGGTCTATCCATTCTTCCACTGGGCTCTCTAACCGGTTCCTCATCCCATCGAAGCCGCTAATTTCATCCCACGCCTGCCCATATGTCATAACCTCCCCTCATGGGATCCAACACCATCGATCTCAATTCGAGCCCAAAAACGAGATTTCAGGCTCGCATTCTCACTCAGTGACTGGGGAGTCTCTTGACCGTGATCACAGCTTCACAGCTCCATTCTCACGGGTTAGATCCTTTCTCGCTCGCGACATCGACGCGCTCAGGGGAATCGGGGTCCATCACGCGCGAGGTTAAGTAGACCGGCGCACCTAAATCCCAGAACGATTTTAACCCATTCCCGCCGTTAAGCCTGATGGATCTCAAGAGGCTGGGGAGGGTGTTTGAATCCTGCGGAAAGGTGAGGGCCGCCTTCCTCTTCGGCTCGAGGGTTGAGGGTAGAGCTGGTCCTCTGAGCGATTACGATTTCGCTGTACTCCCTGAACGTGGGTATGAACGAGGAGTGAAGAAGCTGAACCTGATCAGCGAGCTTCTCCCCGAGCTGGCGAGGGAGCTGGGGGTTAGTGAGGATAAGGTGGACCTTCTTTTCTTGACGGGGGACCTGCCGGAGGAGCTTTGGTACAGGGCCACTGTCAAGGGGATTCCTCTCTACGTGGAGAGCCAGGATCTGCTGACCGAGCTGAGATTGAGAGGCTTGAGGTTCTTGGACTTCAAGGTGCATGAGAGGAAGTTGAAGCTCAGGGAGATAGCGCTGAAAAATCTGGTGGGAGCTGGATGAGGCTCTACAAGCTACTGGACTCGATCAGGGAGAATCTGGGCCTCCTGAAGGAGGTGAATTTGGACAGGCTGATAGACTATTACGCGGCGCTTCACACGATGCAGATAGCCATCCAATCCCTGATTGACATGACCAGCTTGGTTGCGGTTTCTTTAGGAAAGCCACCCTCCTCCTTCTACGAGGCTGGCGAAATTCTGGCCAAGGAGGGGGCCTTTAGTGAGGGAGATCTAGCCAAGTACAGGGGTATCGTGGGCTTCAGGAATGTGCTGGTCCATAACTATTTGGAGGTTGACAGGGAGCTGTTTAGGGAGATCGTGGAAACCGGCAGGTATGGGGATATCGAGGCTCTTGCCTTAAAGGTTCTCGAGTTCGCTGAAGCCAGGGAGATCGATCCGTAGAATCTCCAGCCAGGGGGATACCCCCATATCTCCTGATATCCTGAACACCATCGATTTCAACCTTCGATCCAAAACTTCAGGCCCATTTTCCCACATAGTGACCTGAGGAAGCTCTTAGCCGTGATTACCGCTTCCCTCGCCTCATCCTCGCTGGATAGGTCCTTCCCATAATCAGCCCTCTTCCTCAACCCATAGAGGAAGAGCAGCGAGTCAGCTTCCTTTTTCAGTCCTAGGTTACTGAGCAGATTAGCCAGCTTGTCATCCCTCCTGGGAAGGTGCCTTATGCCCCTACCTCGGAGGTAAAGCTCGGCCATCATCCTGCAGGCGAAATAGGAGGAACTGATGCACTTGTCGTAGCATGATATCTCCAGATCCCTCTCAGCTTGGTAGAAGAGCGCCTTAACCTTGTCCAGACTCACCTAGCTCCCCTTCTCTCACAGTCATGGGGCTTATCCCCTCCAGGCCGGTCTGCTCCATCGCGTCGAGGGCCGCCCTGCTCACCTCCCTCACGGTACTGAGGTCGGCCCTCCTGACGACGACCAGCACGTTGCTCTCGTAAACCAGATCGTCCGGGGAGGATCTGGCAATTATCCTGACGAGATTGTCCCCCAGCCTGTCCCTCAGTATCTCCTCGAACTTCCTCACGAGCCTCAACCAGCTATCCGAGGCCCTGGCCTCGAGTAAGTATCCCACTCCCACACGCCATCATCCTGCCCTTGCATATTAAACGTTAGAGTAGATCTACTCGGGCGAGTCTTAGAAAGTACGTCAGCCAGCGACCACACCATGGTAATTTCCCAGTCCCATCCCCCCTCAATCCAGCATCAGGGCACCGTAAATGCATAAGCTCAGCAGGGATGACGCCCTCACATGCTTGCCGCCCACCTCCATCGATCCATCCTCACCCTCGTAGATCAGGAATCCGGTATCCAGACCGAACTTCCTGAGGAAGTAGAGCAGGTTACCCAAATCCTCTTTCCTGATCCTGTCTTTGGCTTTCACCTCAACTGGCACAATCCTCCCATTCGTGAGTATGAAGTCGACCTCCCTGTTCCCCTTCCTCCAGTAGTAGCTGGCGTCCAAAATGGAGGCGACCATGGATTCCACGAGGTGACCCCTCTCCACATCCCCCATGAGCCCGAAAGTGAGGGACCAGTGGTAGGGATACACCCTCCTCATCTTCCTGGAGCTGGCCCTCACGGAAGGTCTGTAATTCCTGAGGAACCTCACCAGGTATGAGCTCTTCATGTACTCCAGGTACTTGTAGAGCGTCTTCTTGCTCATGTTCAGCTCTCCGGCCAGAGAGTTTACATTCAGGTAGGATCCTGGCTCCGAGTAGAAGATCGTCAGGAGCTCCAAGGTCCTGGATGGGTCGAGGCCGTGGGGAGATAGGTCTGATGACACTACCTTCTCCAGAACGCTCTCCCTGATGTACTCCGCCGCCCTTAGTTCGCTCCAGTTGACGATCTCGGGGAAGGGTTTCCTGATGTAGTCCTTCAGAGTTATGAGCAGATCGTCCCTCCACAGCTCAGGATTCTCAACTCTCCTGCCGGTCTTCAACTCGAAGAACTCGATGAGAGAGAGCGGTTCAACCTTGTGAAGGATGAACCTGCCAGCTAGGTTTCTATGGGCATTCTCCTCCAGGTGGAGGCTGGATGAACCACTCACTACGAGCTTGATGTTCGGATGGGAATCGTAGATGAGCTTTAGCCAGGAGGACCACTCCCTCGCCTTCTGAATCTCATCGAAGAATACGTAGACCCTTTCATTCCTCCAATCGACGCCTGTCAAGTTCGAGTATGACTTCAAGATCTCGAGCGGGTTACCTAGGGCTATGTCGAACGAGTAGTAGAATATGTTGAGGGGATCCACTCCACTGCTTATCAGGTGTTCCACTGTCTGGTAAAGCAGCGTGGATTTTCCAACTCTCCTCAAACCCGTGATTATCTGTATCTGCCCGTACTCGAGGGCCCCTACTATCTCATTAAATGCCCTCCTCCTATAGGGCTTAGCTAGGTCCTTCCTAACTCCTCCCTCCCTCCACCACGGGTTGAGCAGGGAGATGATGTCCCTCGAGCTCACATTGGTGTAATATAGGAAACCAATATATAAGGATATTAGTTCCCATATAGGAACTAATATTTCAAGGCATCGATGGTCATATACTGGGGGACCAGGGCCGGGGCCAACGTTCCATGCCTGCTGAAGTCGTAATAGTGATCATACTCAGGAGGGCAAGTTCCTTTCAAGGAGAACCGGTAGTTATGAAGTTTCCCTCCTCATCCGTCACCCTCCTCCCAGGGCTCACGTGGACGACGCCATCCGGGCCCTCATATACCGTGCCCACATAGACGTTAGGCTCGGGAATGAATACTCGTGGATTCTTCCTATCCTCCTCCTAGAGTTTCTTTAGTATCTCGTCCATCTTCCTCATTTCCTCGGGGGTAGGTCCTCCAGAATCCATCGAGTCCCTATCCCGCGTCAAATTTGCCCTTTGAGGAGAGGCGTTGATATCATCCAGGAGGGGTGTGGAGACCGCGACCAAGAGCGCCGTGAGGAGGCCAAAGCCGATTATCCATCCACGGTATTTGGGAGGTTCAGAATTCCCATGATGGGCTATTTGATGAAACATATTCACCCACCGAAGTCGGATCTTTACGGGTTATTTACCAGCAAGCATATAAGAATTCTGCGCTCGGGTTCATGGGCGGGCATCGACATCTCGACGGAAAGCCGCTTCTGAAGCGCGTCGAGCTGCACAGGAAATGCCGGTTCCCTCACTTGGATCAACTAGAGGGCTTCCATCCGGGAGAGATCCATCACATGAGCATCCTCAAGCTCCATCTTGGGAGCCCTCCTGGCCACGACCACGAAGATCCCCTCCCCGTACCTCTCAAGCCCGAGCTCCCTGTAGAGGACCCTCAGCCTGCCCACAATCCTCTCCACATCCCTTTCCCTCAGATCGGACCACTTGACCTCAACCAGGGCTACGGAACCCTCACCGACGGCCAATAAATCTATCTCCCTGGCTTCTCCACGCTCTTTCCACCAGTGGCGGCCGACTTTCAGCGGGGTGAAGGGGAGGACCCTGTGCACGCTCTTTCTCACAATCTCCTCAAAGACTGGACCCATGTAGGCGTCGAAATCCCTCCTTATCAGCGTTATCAGCTCGTCTGACCTCCCCTCCTCGATCATCTCCCTGTTGGGCTGGACGTACCTGAACCAGAAGCGGAAGTACTTGTCCGATATGTAGTACCTCCTCCTCTTGGTGGAGGGGCTCTCCAGCAGGGGGGTCTCGTACGCCACCAGGTCCATGGTTCGCAGCACCTCCAGGTACCTCGATACCAGGGCCTTGTCCAGACCCGTGAGGTTCGCTATCTCGGTGACCCTCCTCCTGCCCTCCGCCAGGGCCTGCAGCACCAGCTTGTAATTTTTCGGCTCCCTCAACTCCATCCTGAGCAGGTTGTCCACTTCCTCGTAAAGGGGAGAGCCCTTCCTCAGTAACAGGTCCCTCACGTTCTCCCAAAAGCCCTTGCTCCCGTCGAGCTGGGATAGATAGGCTGGCACACCTCCGAGGACTCCGTACACCCTGAAGGAGTCTTCCAGCGTGTACCCGGGAACGAATTCCCTCACCCTGAGCGGATGGATCTCCCTGACCTTCCACTGTCCCGTCCTCCTCCCGTAGAGTGGGGATCTGTACCCCAGCACCTCGGACTCCATGATGCCTATGCTCGAGCCGCACAGGACCAGCACGATGTCGTCCCTCTTGGAGAGGATCTCATCCCAGATGACCTGGAACTCGGATGGAACGGACCTGCTGAGCTCTATGAGGTAGGGGAACTCATCGATTATCATGACCATCCTCTCCTCGCCCTTCCACTCGACGAATTCCCTGAACAGGGATTCCCAGTCCTGAAAGGATATCCTGGCGAAGGATGGCCTCCCTAGGTAGTCCGCCATCCTCCTCGCGAGCCTCCTCAGGTTGTTCGGTATGGAGGTCTTATCGGCCAGGAAGTACAGGTGGGGCCTGTCCCTGGCGAATCTCAGCAGCAACTCGGTTTTACCTATCCTTCTCCTTCCGTAGATCACGATTAGCTGAGGTCCCCTCTTCCACGCCTCATCGAGGAAGGCCAGCTCCTCCTCCCTGTCGACGAATTGTTGACTCATTATGAATATCATTTAGAGTCAACAATATATAAAGGAATCCTCGGGTAGCTGGGGGGAGCCACGCTGGGAAACAGTGGGGTCGCGCGAGAGTACCCCAGTCTCTAGGATCGCATTAGGTTGGGAAGAGCGGTTCACGGGATCCGATAACCCAGAGTATCCATGGGGGATTATCTTCTAGGGGCCATCGCTCGATGTAGTAACGCTTTAGTATTACCATTTTGGTAAGTATATATGAGTAGGAATGAACGTCACCGTCTCCGCGAAGGTCAGGAGGGAGTTGCTGGAGAAGGCCAGGAGGTACGGGATCAACGTCAGCCAGGTCATAAGGGAGGCTCTGGAGAGGAAGGTGAGGGAGAAGGAGGTTGAATGGGCCATCGAGGTGATGGAGGAGCTGTCCCGTAGGATTACCCTTGAGGAGGACTCTTCCAGGATCATAAGGAGGGAGAGGAATCGCAGGTGAGTGCAATAGTCCTGGATGCCAGCGCCGTCGCCAAGTGGTTCGTCAGGGAGGAGGGCTCCTCGGATATGAGGACGATCAGGGATGGGATAGCCTCCGGAGAACTCAAGGGTCATGCTCCGGATCTCGTTCTCATAGAGATAGCCAACCTGTTAAGGTACTCGAGGGGGGCGTCACCTGAGGATGCAATGAACGCCATGAGATCTCTGAGAATACTGCTTCACCTGAAAAGGAGCGAGGAACTGCTCGATGAAGCGATCGAGCTGGCCTTCAAGAGGGGTATCACCGTCTATGACTCGCTTTACATGGCCCTGGCCATGGAGATGGGCGCCAGGCTCGTGACATACGATTCTGAGCTTCTTGATAAGTTCGAGGGGCTTGCCATCACCGGAGGTGAACTGTTGAGGCTGATGAGCGACGGCGCGATCTAACTCGTGAGTACCGGTGCTCGGGAACCGTTTCTCCAGCCCCTGGGGGATGGGCCCTTCCCTCCCTCGACCCCAGACGGGCTATTTCCGCGATGTCCCTCCCGATGATCCTCCTCATCACCTTCCTGCCCTCCGTGGCGAGCTCGTCCCAGCCGATGACCCCTATCTCCTCCCTTCTCAAACGCTCCCTGTCCGCCTCGCTGAAGGACCTCCTCACCAAGACGGTGTAGCTCCAGGAGACTGGTCTCACCCCTCTTCCCTCAAGCCAGAGGCGGAGAAGATCGGCCACCATCCTGGCCCTCGACATCTGCTCGATCACCTTCCTCGGAAGCAAGGAGGTCTTGAATTCGAAGGTGTGCAGCCAAGTCCTCCCTCCTTCCTGGAAGAGGGCCAGATCAATCTCCCCGGCGATCCTTTCACTCCTGCCTGACGAGAGGATGACCGAGACGCTATGCAGGGACTTGAAACCTGGGAGAATAGAGATGATGGAGTTCCTCAGGGGTATCTCGTGGAGGATCTCCACCGTGCCCTCCACCAGCCTGAGCTCATCGTGCCCGGTTCGGATCTCGAGCAAGACCCTCATTCACGCGTCAGTCTGGAGGGGAGATAAAATTGGGATGGGCCGGGCTGTCACCCGCGGGCTCGGATCTGAAAAATCCGGCCATGTGAAGGCACGGATACCAATGTCCCCACGGGTCAGCGGATATGTGTCTGGATTCCCCGGCGGTGCGGGCACGAGGGCACTAGGCCATCCAGATCCTCGCCCTTATCTCCTTGATCGTCTCATCCTGCTTCTCGAGCATCCTGTCCTGCCTCTCCAGCATTCCCAGCCCGGCGTTCGCCGTCTTGACGAGCTGCTGGATGAACAGCCTGTAGAACTCCTCGGCGGACACCACGTTGCCCTCATACTCATCATCGGCGACCTCCCTCAACGAGGCGAGCTCTGGTCGATTGGACCTCACGAACTCCAAGAAGTACCTCACCCATCCCTCGTCACCCTCTGTAACTCGTTCCACGTTATCTCCTACATTCCTCGCCAGGAATCCCCTTAAACCCGGCTGCTCAGCGACCTCCAAGAGGAATAGCCTGTAGTCCACGTCCTGCACCCTGTTCCCCCTGATTGGGTCCTCCTCTTCATCAGTGGAGGAATGCAGGATCACCTTTCAGGCTTGATTTGCCGCTCGTGGCGCGGGCATTCCGCGCCAGGGCAGCTCCTCATATAGTGGGGGATACCTGGGTCGGCCCAAAGGCAAGGCGATGCCGGGGACATGGACCTTACCACTGATGAATTACGAGATTAAACATAGAGAACATGAAGGAGAAAAACTTAAAAGATAACATGGAAATTACTAATCGAAGTGGAACATGAAACTCGAAAAGATAGGATGGTTTGTGATCATCTTATCCATACTGGCGCTCATCACCGGCTCGATGCTAGTGATCCATCCCACTACAGGATCCGGGGGGACGAATAAACGACGAGGTAGTCAATTGACTGGGTACCTGCCCCTGCTGACGGAGAAACACCCTCACAACGAGGGTTCCAAGGCTGTGACAGTTCTTGGAGGGAATGCCACGATAATCGCACCGGAGGACTTCGATCCACTGCGGGAGTACAGCATGGCCGCCGCTGCCTCCGAGATGGTCGCTGAGAGGCTGAGCCAGTGGAGGGACGTGCTGCTGGAGCTCCTCAGGAAGGAGTTCACCGGGAACTACAGCGAGGAGTTCGTGAG
>JALWYH010000069.1 GCA_027078475.1 Thermoproteota archaeon | reverse complement strand
GCACAGCCGGGTCCCCGGTAGCGACGCAGGCGACCACACCAGCACCGACGACCACGACGGTTCCGCCGACCACGACCACCACCACCGCACCCGCGCTGCCCAGGACCGCGGTGAGGGCGATCATATCGCCTCTCATAGCGGTGCTCGATGCATCAAGTTCCCTCTTCGACCGCATCGCCATATCGGAGCTGTCTGTGACCCTGGTAGGCCTGGTGTCCAGCTTCCTCATCGGCCTAATCTATCTTGGACCGCTCCTTACCCTAGCTTGGAGGAGGATCGGTCCCGGGATGGTGCTCCGGGTCTGCCTGATTGCGGCCGCATCCCTAGCGGAGATGCTCCTAGCCCTGGTCCTGAGGATGGACCCGCTCATGCAGGTCAGCAGCTCGGCCTCGGTGCTCTCCCTAATGGCCCTGGGGGCCCTCTCCCCGCCCCTGGTCGTGAGGGCCCTGCGCTGACTTTTTACGCCGCCGCCTCCCTTCAATTAGCGGTGTCCGGAACGGGTCTCCTGAGGATCGTGAGGGAGAGGGTGTCCTCCCTCGGGGCCCCCAGGTGCGCCTACTGCGGGAGGCCCATAAGGGGGAAGCCCTACAGGTGGAGAGGAAAGCTCTTCTGCAGCAGGACCTGCAAGAGGAGGTACAGGGAGGAGAGATCCAGGGCCGTCAGGAGGAAGAGGGGAGGAGTCCGCCTCCCTAAGGACACCTTCGGCGCCATCTACTGGAGGTGAGCCCTCACTTGGAAGAGAAGAGCTCCCTGGCCCTGACCCTGAGGTAGCTCCCCCTGTCTATCTCCCTGAGGGGAGCCCACGCCCTGGCCTCCCTCTCGTCGGAGAACACATCTATCTCGATCAGCGAGAGGAGCTTGCACTCCTTCAGGGTCTCCCTGCTCACCCTCCTGAGGAGCTCGTTTATACGCCCCCCTATCGTCCTGTTGAGCAGGTCCTCCACCTCCCCGGCAGCCTCCCTGGCCCTCCTCAGGTCGCCCTCCACTATCACGAGGTAGTCTATGTCCCTGCCCATCTCGGGCCTCCTGGACCTGAGCCCCTCGCCACCGACCCTGTCCGCTATGAATATGCCCCTGATCCTCACCCCCCTCAGGGAGAGGAGCCTCCAGACGAAGTACCAGACCCTGTCCTCCAGGTACTTCTTCACGAACTTGTAGAACTCCTGGAAGACGGCCTCTCTTGGTGTTAGAATCCTTCCTGGCTCCCCTTCCATGGCTCGGAGGCACGACTCCAGGAGTCTGGGGATGTCGTCCCTGGAGATGTGAAATCCGGCTGTCCTCAGGCGGGAGAGGGAGTATTCCACCGCCTCATCCACGAGCCTCTCCAGCTGGGCCAGGAGGAAGGCCTCCTGTATCTGCTCGAACATCTAGGATGAAGAGGAGGGAGGGGAATATAACTGTGCCGCGACCCGGCCAGGCTGGGTCGGGTCGGGTCGGATCGGATCGGATCACATCCTCACCTCGGGCTCGCTGACGTAGAGCGCGAATATCAAGGTGGTGATCACGGTGATCACGCCGGCCAGCCAGAACGGGACAACGTAGCCAGTCAGCTCCACCCCCAGCAGGTTGAGGGTCGCGGGCGCGTACACGGCCACCAGGTAGCTGCCAGCTAGGGCCCCCACCACGACCCCGGCGTTGAAGAAGAGCTGTTGAACCCCGAAGACCGTCCCCCTGATCTGCTGACCGACCAGCTCCGACTGAAGGGCCCTCATTATGGGCATGCCTATGCTGAAGGCCATCATGAAGGCCACCAGGACCAGGATGAAGGAGGCCACATCGCTCAGGAAGGGCATCACGAAAATCACGGGCCTGCTCACCAGGTAGCTGGCTAGGATGAAGGGCTTCCTCCTGGCGAAGCGGTCGCTGAGCCAGCCGGAGATGAAGGTGGTGGGGAGGGCGGCGAGCCCCATGATGGTGAAGGCCAGGCCTATCACCGCCGGGTCCTTCACTATCCTCTCGACCGCGTACACTATAAGTGCCGTGTTCATGATGCCCATGGCGAGGCCGTTCCCCACCCCGTTGACGTATATCGCCTTTATGCTCGTGGCCACCCTCGGCGGCAGGCTCCTCAGCACGGAGGCTATCTCCCTCAGGCCGGACCCCACCTCCCTGGCCCTAGGGATCACCCTGGGAAGGGCAAGGGCCAGGGCCGTTGCCAGGAGGCTTAGCCCTCCCATAACGATGAAGGGAGTCTTCAGGGCTAGCAGGTAATCTCGAGGGCCGAAGATTCCCACGTACAGCTTGTAAACGGCCGCTCCTATTCCCGGGCCCACCACATCCCCCAGGTTCTGGGTCATTATGTAGAGGGATATGGCCCTCCCCCTCTCGTCGGGGGTCGTGACGTCGGCCAGGTAGGCTTCAGCCACGGGCCAGGTTATCCCGGAGGCCACCCCGGTGAGGGCCCTCATGACTATGAGGCCGATCACGTCGTTCACCAGGAACATGCCGAAGGATGTGACCGTGTAGATGACCATTCCCACCAGGATGAGGGTCTTCCTCCCGAGGAGATCGCTCAACGTGCCGGAGAAGGCTGCCACGGGGGCCCTGAATATCATGAACGCGGCCATCAGGGCCCCGAACTCCACCGCCCCCTCGTGGGCCTGGATCGCGCCCCTGGTGAGCTCCGGAAGCTGGGTCAGGATGCCCTTCAGGGCCAGGACCAGGTAGGGGAAGACCGGCATGGCGGCCGAGAAGCCGACGCCTATGACCAAGCTTATGAGCAGGGTGATCAGCAGGGCCAGCCTATCCTCCCTCATCCGGGTCATTTGGGCCTGCTCCCCCGCACCGGTTATAAATCGAGCAGGTCCGGTGTGGTCGGGGGATGCCGCCCGGTGAAGGAGATCGAGCTCGCCGCCAGGCAGCTGCTCAGATCGAGATCCTTCCAAGTGGCGGCGCTCGCGTCCATAGCGGCCTCGTTCCTCCTGCCTCCCGGCAATCACGTGGCCCCGTTCGTCATCACGATGGGTGTGATGGTTGCGGCTGTCACGTCAGTCCACGAGATGGAGCACATCAGAAGAGCCGAGGAGCTCGGTCATCCCATCAGGAAGCTGGAGGTCCTGGGACTGGGGAACGTGAGGTATGAGCTGGATTCCCCTCCTGATGTGAGGAGTGAGGTAGCCAGGGCACCGTACTTTAGCCCCAAGCCCTACCTAGCTGAACTGGCCTTCCTGCTCGTCCTCACAGCAATAGCCGCGTCGGCCATCGGCCCTTACAGGTACCTCCTCTTGGCCCTAGAGGCCATTCCCCTGATCCACTTCGTGTCGACCGTCTGCGCCCACCTGGTATTCAGGGGTCACGGCTGCAGGAAGCTGGCCATGCTGGCTAGCCCTGAGGACCTGAGGGAGGGTCTGTGGGACTGAGATGGGGATTGTGAAATGGGAGGCACGAGCAGGGCTCGGGGCAGGCCTGAAGTCACAACTCTTTGAACCCATCGCTGCCGCGCGGTCGAGGGGGCGGCCTGTCGCCAGTCAGGGGGGAACTCCGGCCACCCACGTCACGGTGAGTGAGGATGTATCGCGAGGCCGGGGCCCTCGTCACCGTACCTCCCGCAACCCTCCTGCGAGCTGCCGATGGGATGGGCAGGCTTAAGAGATCTAGGCTGGAGGGTGGGGTGATGAAGGTGGACTTCGAGTCGCTGGTGGAGGAGCTCGGTGGGAGGCTAATAACCACCACCGGTGAGGTCAGGACGGTGAGGCAGGCCGCCAGGGAGCTGGGAGTGGAGGAGAGCCGGATAATAAAGACGCTGGTCGTCGTAACGGACGATGGGCCGGTTCTGGCCATACTCGATGGCAGATCGAGGCTGGACCTCTCCAAGGTGGGAAGGGGGGCGAGGCTAGCCACCCCGGAGGAGGTCGAGAGGTACACTGGATACAGGGTCGGGGAGGTCCCTCCCGTGGGGATCCCCCTCAGGACCTTCGTGGACGAGCGGGTCCTGAGATGGGACAGGGTTTACGGGGGAGGCGGCTCCATAAGGAGACTGGTGGAGCTCGATCCCCGTGTGATCGTCGATCACCAAAAGGCCGAGGTCAGGAGGTTGAGCCTCTAAAGCAGCTCCGACGGTACCCAGCCCCCCTCAAAGGCCGTTTCCTCGCCCTCAGGTTGTTGCGGTAGGAAGAAGCCGCCCGGCTTGGGGAGGGATGGATCTTCGGTCTCCCTGAGGCTGTAGAGGAACCCGTCGTCGCAGAGGAGGTATACCAGATCACCGCTAACGGAAATCGATTTTATCCGGGACGGGAGTTCGTAGGTCCACCTGATGGAGCCGTCCAGGTTGAGGCACTCCACCCTGTTCGCCGAGGCAACGCATATCCTGTCCCCATCCACACCCATCAGGTCCACATCGCCCCGGGACCATAGCTCCTCCCCGTTATCGATGCTCAGGCAGATGAGGTCGTTTGTCAGGATGAGGACCACGCTACCAGCGATCTCCACGTTTCTGACCTTCTCCTCGTACCTCCATCTCGTGCTGCCGGAGGAGATACACCTGACCTCCCTCTCACCGACGAGGAGCACGCACTCCCCTCGAGAGGCTAGCCTGCCCCCATCATCCACCCTATACTTCCAGATGAGAGATGCCCTCATCTCCCCTAGGGGGAGGGTCGGAGGGAAAAATGTTGGTGCCCGGGCACGAGTCATCAGACCCATCCTCCCGTCATCCGGTTCCCCGCCTGCAGGCACGCCACCCCAGCGACTCGGGTCAGCCGTGTTGCTTGGGCAGGCTGAATGCCGTGAGCTGCTTCTGCCTCCAACTCACCTATTGGGGGCCACCGCCCGCGAGCGCACCATTATGCCTGAAGGGTCCGGTGATGAAGGGGAGGCCGTGTCCGGGTATCACGATCTCCGCCATCCTCGCCAAGGTGAGGGAGCTTCTCCTAGCCTCCTCCCTGGAGTGGAAGTCCCGGTTCAGTGAGTAGGTCTCGCCCGACCGAAACCACGACTCTGAGATCACGGCATCCCCGGCCACGGCCACCCTTGCCCGAGCAACGGTCGTGAACCCCCAGACCTCCCCAGAGAGCGTCGCATCCACCAGTAGGGAGGCGTGAGCCGCCACGTGGCCGGGCGTGTAGACGACCTTCACACCCGGCGATATCTCCTCCCGATCCCCCACCCCGCTCAAGCCCCTTATCCTGCTCTCCAAGGGCTTGGGTCCCAGCCACTTGGCCGAAGTGAACAGGTGGAGGTTGCCCGTGTGATCCAGGTGGTGATGCGTCAGGAAGACCGCGTCCACATCGTCCGGGGTGAGTCCCACGGATCTCAGGGCACCTCTTAAGGATTCAGCGTTGCTCCTCAGATTCTCCTCCGAGCGATCCCACTCCCTGTCGAATCCCGTGTCCACCAGGATCAGCTCACCCGTTCCCGATCTGATGAGAGTGACGGTGGAGCCTCCACCGACTCCGAGCAGGGCCCTCAGGGTGATGTAACGCTCGTCAGCCCCGGGCTCGACCAAGAGGCTTCCCACCCTGACTACCTGGATGGTCGGGAGTTGCACGGGTCAATGGACAGCCGGTTGATAAAAAGA
>JALWYH010000068.1 GCA_027078475.1 Thermoproteota archaeon | reverse complement strand
AGCCCCCACACGCGCCTCCTGCCCAGCACGTCAAGCCCGATCGTCGGCTCGTCGAGGAAGAGGAGCCTCGGCCTGTGCATGAGAGCCGCCGCGATGGTGAGCCTCCTCTTAAGCCCCCTCGAGAGGGCCTGGAACTTCACGTCCCTAAACCTCTTCAGGCCGAAAAACCTCAGCAGGTACTCGGCCCGGCCCGCCCTCTCCCCCCGCGGGACGCCATACATCTCCCCGTGGAACACCAGGTTCTCCCAGCAGGTAAGCTCAGAGTACAGGTTTGAGGAGTCAGGCACAAGCCCCATAGCCGCCTTCGCGCCCAACGGGTCCCTCTCAACGTCATGCCCCAGTATCCAAGCCCTCCCCGAGGATATCCTCGTAAGCCCCGCGAGCATCCTCACAGTCGTAGTCTTGCCAGCCCCGTTCGGGCCCAGGTAGCCGAATATCTCGCCAGGCTTCACGCAGAAACTGACGCCGTCAACAGCCCTGAAGTCGCCGTAAAGCTTTGTTAGACCCTCAGCCTTGCAGACGCAGCCGCCACCCATATGTAGGGCCGCATAGCCAAACAGTAGCGCCCAGCATATGTTTATTGGTTGTAAGCTCCCCCGGGGAAGCGCCGGCCCAGCCGGACGCCCGCCGGGGGATGGCGGGCTTTGATAAAAACCGGGGTTGTGCGCGAAACGGAACATCAATGTTTAAATAATATTGAAGAGGCCTTGAAGACAATGAGCCTGATAGACGAGTTCAAAGAGTTTATAATGCGCGGCAACGTCCTCGACCTCGCCGTCGGCTTCATAATGGGCGTAGCCTTCAACAGCGTCGTAAACAGCCTCGTAAACGACCTCATAATGCCCCCCATCGGCTTCATCCTCGGCGGCCTCGACTTCTCCCAGTACAAGCTCGTCCTCCGCCCCGCCTCCCAGGGTGCCGCTGAAGTCGCGATCCGCTACGGCGCCTTCATAAACACCCTCGTCTACTTCCTCATCGTCTCCGCCGCCGTCTTCGCCCTAGTAAAGGCCGCCAACACCTTAGTGAGGGAGAAGCCCTCCCAGCCCCAAGCGCCGCCCGAACCACCCGAAGAAGTCAAGCTCCTCCGCGAGATAAGGGACATCCTCAGGGAGAAGCAGTAGGGCCGGCCAGTTGCCCACTCTATATGTTTTGAAGGCTAACACGCCGGCTTCTAATAATGAAGGATCATCAGAGTTTAGTGGAGAACGCTTAAAGGAGTATTGAGGACTCACAAAGATTGTAGAGAGGAGTCTCTCAGAAGAGACGAGGAAAGGCCGTCTGTGCAGGAATTCCTGAAGGCAGGGAGGAACCTCTTAGCAAGCAACACGATGTGATAGAGTTAAACATTTTCAGAAGTTAAACCTTTATGCTAGACTACGAGTTTAGACTTGATGAGGGTTGTCCGCGTCTACAAGAAAGGTATAATCGCCCTTCCAAAAGAGGTGCGCGTAAAGGCGAACGTCAAGGAAGGCATGCTCCTGCTCGTAGAGGTGGAGAAGGGCAAGATAGTCCTGAAGCCCCTC
>JALWYH010000067.1 GCA_027078475.1 Thermoproteota archaeon | reverse complement strand
ACGAGCAGAAGTTCCAGGAGGTGCTCAGGGGCGCCGTGGAGAAGAAGAAGCAGAGTGGCGTGACGAACGAGGCCCTTCCCAACTACGGCACAGCCGTCCTTGTCAACATAATAAACCAGGCGGGCATATTCCCCACCAGGAACTTCCAGGAGGCCGTGTTCGAGGAGGCTGAGAACATAAGCGGGGAGAAGATTGCCGCGGAGATCCTCCTGAAGAAGCAGCCGTGCTGGGGCTGCATCATAGCCTGCGGCAGATTCTCCAAGACCAAGAGCCCGTGGGCCGGCATAGGTGATGGGCCCGAGTACGAGACGGTCTGGGCGCTCGGTGCGAACACAGGCACCGGCGATCTGCATGCGGTCACGAAGGCCAACTTCCTGTGCAACGAGCTGGGTATGGACACGATAGAGACGGGAAATGCGATAGCGGTGGCAATGGAGCTCAACGAGAAGGGAGCAATCCCGGAGGAGGACAAGGAGAGGCTCGATGGTGTTGAACTGAAGTTCGGTAACCCACAGGCCGTGGTGGAGATGACCTGGCGTGCAGCATACAAGAGCGGGTTCGGCGAGGATATATCGCTGGGAGGCTACAGGCTGGCTAAGAAGTACGGAAAGCCCGAGCTGTCGATGCAGGTTAGGGGTCAGTCTCTGCCCGCCTACGATCCGAGGGGCGTTCAGGGTCACGCCCTCGGCTACGCGACCAGCAACAGGGGTGGATGTCACCTCAGGGCCTATATGATCTCCCCCGAGATACTCGGAGTCCCGAAGAAGCTCGATCCTTACTCCACCGAGGGCAAGGCCGAGCTCCTGAAGGAGTTCCAGGACGTGTTCGCGGTTATAGACAGCATGGTGGTGTGCAAGTTCGTCACCTTCGCCTACTGGGACAAGGAGCTCACCGATCAGATAAACGCGGTCACCGGGTGGGACATGACGCTGGAGGAGTTCAGGACGGTGGGCGAGCGCATCTACAACGCCGAGAGGGCCTTCAATGCCATGGCCTTCGGCGACGGGGAGGAGTACGACACCCTGCCGGACAGGCTCACCAAAGTGCCCATCCCGAGCGGACCTTCGAAGGGCCAGGTGGCCAGGCTGGGCGAGATGCTGCCGGAGTACTACCAGGCCAGGGGCTGGGTAAGGGGCAGGCCCACCAGGGAGACCCTGGAGAGGCTCGGCCTGAAGGAAGTGGCCGACAGGATGGAGGAGATGGGAGTCCTGCCCTCCTGATTTTTTATTCCCTTCTTTATCACCCCATCTCCATCTCCTAGGATCACACTCTTTCCTCCCTCCCATTCAATAGAGGTCCTCAAGTCCAAGCTGGAAGGAGGGCACTCACTCTCACCCGCCAGCCGGTTTGCAGTCACCTGATGAGCAGGGATATCAGGTTCCCTGCGATATTGAAGCCCGCATGGACCGCTATGGCCGGTAATAGGGAATTGCTGATGGCCCTCAGGTAGCCAGCCAGTAGGCCTAGGACCAGAGCTGATACCAGGAGGGTGCCGAGGAAAGCCTTGGGGGAACCCGAGAAGGGGGCCACGTGCATCAGGGAGAAGAGCAGGGCGGGTATAGTCACCGCGACCCACATGCTGGAGCTTTTAAGGAGCTGTCCCTCTAGCAGCCCCCTGAACAGGAGCTCCTCACCTATGGGGGCGATGATCAGCGCCACGGCGATCCTCTCCCTCGGATCCTCCGGTACGAAGGGGGGCCTGTAATTTCCGGTGAGCGTGGCCGCCAGGTAGGCCAGGGGGAGGCCTATGGAAACCGCAACGATCAGGGCGATGATGGACAGGCGCAGATCGAGGGACAGCCCGAGATCATGTATGCTCCCCGCGACGCCGGCGACCAGCACCGAGAGCACGGCAAAGGATAGCTGGATGATAACTCCCTGGGTGAACCCGTCCTCGATCCTCCCTAGCTTGGCGATTAGGGATGCAGTGAACAAGGACACGCCTACGGCTACTCCCCACCAAGCTATAGCAATGAGAACCCTAGATACGTTCATGAGCTCACCGGACAGTGGATCTAGAGTTTGGATTTAAACTAGGGGTATTCGATCGAGTCGAGTTCGAGTGATTAGTGAGCATGCATGGATGGACGGGGGATCACTCTAGGTTCAGGAGTAGCCCGCTCTGCAGGTTGAGTGGGGGTGGGTCACGGTAGGGTCACTGGCAACCCAGAGAATTGATCGCGAGTCGTGCGACGCGATCAAAAGTGGCTGGGAGGAGGTGAATGACACGAGAGGTGATGTGGGAAGAGGCTATTCACCTCAACCAGCGAAGTTCAACCCGGGATGTGTCATCTAATGGAACAGTTAGCCCCTGCCTCCCATGAACAAGAGACTGCGCATCTTCATTGAGCGGAGACGAGCCCGCAGATCGAGAGGGAGATGAACGTAAAAGGACCCTTACAAGTTCTCTATGGGCCAAGTCCCGAATTCGACCCTAACGTGTGAGCGAGGGTTCACTCTGTTATCGAACACGCAATCATTATATAAAAGCAGTTACCGATCCCGCCAAGTGGGAGCATGGGGGCCCCACCCGTCCGCAGTACCAGCGCGAAGATCAGCATGATAGCAGTTTTCTCCGTTCTAGCATTTTTGGCCGCTCTGTTCGTCAGGATGACCGTCAGCTACGGGGCAATAGTCTACGCGATCGTCCTCTTGGTGGGGGCTCTCGTCATCAGGGAGCCCTACTCGGCGACCGCCATCTCGGTGGTGGCCGGTCTGCTCTACAGCTTCCAGTCATTCCTGTTCCTCCTCATACTGGGCGCCTTCATCGTCAGGGGGGCGGTGATAGACCTCTCCTTCTGGCTTGCCGGGATCTACAGGGATGCGGCCCTTGGGAGGTACAGGATTGGCCCCATAGCTGCGACGATGGTCATCTCGAGCTTCCTCGCGGGCATCTACCAGTACCTCTTCATAACCCTCTTCTTGGGCAAGCTGCTTGACTTCGGAGCCTTCATAGTGTCCACCATATTCCTGGTGGCCCTCGCCTCCAACGCCCTGGCGGGCATCATCGTCCCGAAGTACGTGATGCCCAGAATCAGACTGAGCTGGTGAGGACGATGACCCACCTCAGATCCCTCTTCGCCGGAAGTGAAACCCTCTCGGCCGCCGAGAGGGCCGCCATGTCGTCCCTGAGGAGGGGAGGAGTAAGCTCAGTGATCTGGGTCGTGACCGAGAGGTGCAATCTGAGGTGCATCCACTGCTACGAGGGCGGCAGGGTCACGCCTGAGCTGTCGACAGAGGATGCCCTCAGGATCGTTGAGAGGCTGGAGGAGGCAGGCAAGCCACTCACCTTCGTCTCGGGAGGGGAGCCCCTTCTTAGGGAGGATATAATGCTGCTGCTGGGCAGGCTCAAGGAGCGGGGCATCCGTGTTATTCTGAGCACCAACGGGACCCTCGTCGACGAGGGGATCGCGAGTAAGCTCGCCGACCTGGGTGTGGATAACGTCGCCATTCCCCTCTACGGTCCGGAGGAGATGCACGACGCCTTCACTAGGATTCCGGGATCCCACGAGAGGGTCATGAGGGCCCTGAAGCTGCTGAGCGACCACGGTCTGGGCCTCACAATCAAGACGGTGGTGGCGAGGAGGGTGCTCCCCCACGTCAGGTACCTGTTCGATGTGGCCCAGACCTTCAATGCTAGGGCCGTCTACCTGTGCGACTTCATACCCGTGGGGAGAGGAGCCTTCCTCCGGGAGGAGGTTCCCTCCAAGGAGGAGTGGCGAGCGCTGCTGGACTGGTTCATCGAGGAGATGATCCTGGGCGATGCCTACGACGGGGTGGAGATAGACATAGGGCTGCACCCCTCCACGGCCATATACGTGATGAAGCGGCTGGAGGAGAGGGGGATAGACATCTCGGAGGCCGAGAGGAAGATGAGGGAAAGGCGCCTCTCGGTGGAGGGCAGGGGCTTCATATCCATCTCGCCGACCGGGGATGTGCTCCTGAGCAACTACCTCACCGACCTCAAGATCGGCAACGCCCTGCGCGACGATCTCAGGGACGTCCTGAATCACCCCCTGTACAGGGCCGCAGGTGACTCCTCCATGTTAAGGGGGAGGTGCGGGGTCTGCCCTTACAGGGACATGTGCGGCGGTTCTAGGGTGAAGGCCCGCCTCTACACGGGCGACCTGCTGGGAGAGGATCCCACTTGCCTCATCTGAACTTCGACGAGAGGCCCATTCTGGTGTTCTGGGAGATGACCAAGGCCTGCCTCCTCAAGTGCAGGCACTGCCGGGCCGAGGCCATACCGGAACCCCTGCCCGGGGAGCTCAGCACTGAGGAGGGCATGGAGCTCATCGATCAGGTGAGAGGTTTCGGGAGGCCCTATCCCGTGCTAATCCTCACTGGCGGGGATCCCCTGATGAGGCGCGACCTCGAGGAAATAGTGAGGTACGCGACCGACTCCGGCCTGAGGGTGGGGATTGCCCCTGCGGTGACCGAGAGGCTCCTGAAATCCCTGGACACCTTGGCGAGGTACGGTATCAGGTACGTCTCCATAAGCCTGGACGGCATGGCCGAGACGCACGACCACATAAGGGGGATCGACGGCCACTTCGAGGCCACGGTCGAGGTGCTGAGGAAACTGTCCAGCGGGGACTGGATCCCTCAGGTGAACACGCTCGTCTCCAAGGAGAGCGTCGCCGACCTGCCTGACGTCGCCCACCTCCTCGCCAGGGTGGGGGTGAGGATATGGGAGCTCTTCTTCCTCATAAAGGTCGGCAGGGGGATAGAACTCACCGACCTCTCACCCCGGGAGTACGAGGACGTCGCCCACTTCCTCTTCGAGGTCTCCAGGTACGGCTTCGAGGTCAGGACCGTCGAGGCGCCCTTCTTCAGGAGGGTCTACCTTACCAGGAGGGACGATGGTATCGATGCGGATGAGGGGTACGTCGACAGGGTGGCGGAGAGGTACGGGCTCGGGGACCTCTACAAAGAGTTGACAGGGAGGCTCATAGAACTTATGGGGCCGCCCGGCGAGGTTCCCTCCCTGAGATCCACATTTACAAGGGACGGTTACGGTGTCATCTTCGTGGCCTACAATGGGGATGTGTACCCCAGCGGCTTCGCACCCTACAGCCTGGGTAACGTGAGATCCGGGAATTTGGTTGAGATCTACAGGAACAACGAAATTCTGAAGAGGATAAGACGGGCTGAATTCAAGGGGAGGTGCGGGATCTGCGAGTTCAGGCACGTCTGCGGGGGGAGCAGGGCCAGGGCGCTGGCGTTGAAGGGCGATATACTGGGCGAAGATCCTGCTTGCCTCTACGTTCCACGGGCAGCTGGTGGATATTCACCCCCTTAGCCTCCCTCACTAATCCCTCCCTTACCCTTCCTCCTCACTCCCTCCTCCTCTCTTCTCTTTCCAGGGCTCCCTGACCTCTCCTGGCTCCCTAAGCTTGTCTCCATACTTGCCGAATATGAGGTAGGTTACGGGGCTGAGAATCATCAGGAAGATAAAGTCCCTAGCGTGCTGATCGATCACACCAGTCCAGTCACCACCGGTCAGCTCCAGCAGGCTGATGGGATAGAGGAAGATGGCTAAGATCCCG
>JALWYH010000066.1 GCA_027078475.1 Thermoproteota archaeon | reverse complement strand
TCACGGGAGAGGAGGGCTACATGGTATCCATGGTGATGAACGTCTACAGCAAGAAGCTGGGTAAGAAGGACATCGTGAAGGTCGAAGGAAGGGAGCTAAGCAGCGAGGAGGTGAACAAGATCGCGCTCGTGGCCCCCACGGCGACCATAAATATAGTGAGGGACTACGAGGTTGTGGAGAAGAGGAAGGTGGAGCTTCCCAACAGGATAGAGGGAATAGTCAGGTGCGTCAACCCCAGATGCGTGACGAACGCCCCGAGGGAGGCGGTCCATCCGTCGTTCAGGGTGATATCCAAGAAGCCCCTCAAGCTGGTCTGCGAGTACTGCGGCGAGTACCTGACGGAGGAAGAGGTAATTGCGCAGCTCGCTGGGACATAGGCCCCTCACAATAATTGAGAGCGAACCCCTCACCCCGAGGGTGAGGAGGATCTCGCTGGAGGGGGAACTAGGAGCCCGGCCCGGTCAGTACGTGATGGCATGGGTTCCCAAGGTGGGG
Source organism: Thermoproteota archaeon (assembly GCA_027078475.1). Taxonomy (GTDB): domain Archaea; phylum Korarchaeota; class Korarchaeia; order Korarchaeales; family Korarchaeaceae; genus Korarchaeum. The sequence goes on along the minus strand of JALWYH010000066.1, from coordinate 5,083 downwards.
GAGATACCGATAAGCGTGGCCAGGGAGGTGGAAGGGAGGACCTGGTTCCTGGTGGCGAGGGTCGGGAGGGTGAGCTCCGCCATCCACTCCCTAGACGTGGGAGATCGTCTCTGGATCAGGGGACCCTACGGGAGGGGTTTCACCGTGCCCTCCCGGGGCGAGGTTGCCCTGGTCGGAGGCGGATACGGGATAGCCCCCCTGACCCACTTGGCCGACACGATCAGGCGGAGAGGGGGTGGCGATGTGGTCGTACACCTCTACGCGGGATTCAGGAGCGCCGACGAGGTCATGCTGGAGGACCTCCTGGCGGACCTCTCCGACGAGCTCGTGGTGAGCACGGATGACGGTTCCCGTGGGCTCAGGGGATTCATCACCGAGCACGTGAGGTACGACGGGCTGGACAGGGTTTACACGGCTGGTCCCGAGGCCATGATGGTCAGGGTGGTCTCCGAGGCGGTTAGGAGGGGGATAGAGGTGGAGGCCTCCCTGGAGAGGCTGATAAGATGCGCAGTAGGGCTGTGCGGGGCTTGCGTGCTCGGGCCCCAGGGTCTCCTTGTCTGCAGGGACGGACCTGTGTTCGATGGACCGACCCTGATGGCCTCGGACGACTTCGGCAGGTACTGGAGGGACTTCGACGGGAGGAGGGTCCCCGTGGGGGCCCTCTCCAGGTGAGCGGAGGGTGATGGGTTGACCTGCCTGTGCGGGCTAGCGTACCTCCCCTCCCTCGGGTTCGAGGAGGCCTGCGTCCACTTCGACTCCACAGTTAGGAGGGTGTTCAAGGCGGGGGATTCCTGCGAGCGGGTCGATGTGATCCTTCCGGGATTCGTGGACCTGCACGTTCACATGAGGGGGATGGAGCAGAGGCACAAGGGGGAGTGGAGGACCGAGTCCCTCGCCGCCCTGCACGGCGGCGTCACGGTCGTCGTCGACATGCCCAACAACCTGCCCAAGATTGACAGCCCCTCCGCCCTCGAGAGGAAGCTAAGGGAGGCGGACGGGGAGAGCTACGTTGATTTCCTGCTGTACACGGCCTATCCCTTCCTGCCGGATGATGGGTACGTAGCCGGCATCAAGCTCTTCCCCGAGGACCTGAGGAACGACCTGAACGGCATCTTCTCAAGGGCGTCGAGTCTGGGGAAGATCGTGGTGGTACACGCCGAGGATCCCCTGATCCTGGACGAGGCGGATCGACCCACCGGTGTTGAGGACCACTGGAGGGGCCACCCAGAGTTGGCCGAGGAGCTGGCCGTCAGGAGGGTCCTCTGGCTCGCAGCGAGGCACGGGTCTAGGGTGAGGATAGCCCACTCCACCCTTCCATCGACGCTCAGGGCCGTGAGGGATGCGAGGATCAGGGGCGTCGATGCCACCTCCGAGGTGACCCCCCACCACATCATGTACGGCCACGAGGACTCGCGATCTCTGGGTCCCCTGGCCAAGGTCAATCCCCCGCTCAGATCCCGGAAGATTGCTGATGAGCTGAGGGGGATGGTCTGGGCGGGAATGGCCGACTTCCTGGCCACCGATCACGCCCCCCACAGCCCGGAGGAGAAGTCCATGGATTATGGGGCGATGCCGCCCGGCATGCCTTGGCTGGACGTGATGGCTCCCCTGCTGATGTCCTCCATAGGCGAGGGCATCCTCCCCGCAGAGGTGATAGACATGTACAGCTCGCGACCGGCGGCCCACCTCGGCCTGAGGAGGGGGAGGATAGCCCCGGGCTGCGGCGCCGATCTGGTGGTCCTGAGGAAGCGCCCGTGGGTGGTGAGCGAGGATGACTTGTATACGAAGGCCGGTTCGAGCCCCCTGATCGGCAGGCGGCTGGACTGGACTGTGGACAGGGTCTACCTGAGGGGGGAGCTCGCCTTCCAGGATGGGCCGGTCGTTGGTGAGGGATTCGGATCGCCAGCCAGCACCAGCTGGACCCGAGCCACACCAGCCGGGTAGGAGCTGAGGCTCACCCCGACTCTGACCCTGACCCGGACTGGAGCACTTCCTCGACGCTCAGAATCCTGAGGGAGTTGGTCTTGGCCCTCCCGTGTGGATGTCCGAAGGTCACGACCACGGTGTCTCCCCTGCCGAGAGCCCCCTCCCTCAGGCAGCGTTCCACCGCCTGCCTCACGGCATCGTCGAGGTTCTGGGGGACGAGCATGCTCTCCACTCCCCAGCTGAGCTTGAGCAAGCCCCTGGTTCTCTCCCTGCTGAGGAGGGCCATTATCCTGGCCCTCGGCCTGTGCCTGACCACGTGCCTGGCCGTGAATCCGCTGTATGTGAAGCAGAGGATCAGGGGGCTCCCGAGCATCTCCGAGGCCTCAACGGCAGCCTTTCCTATGAATGCGGCCTTTGATTCGAGAGGGAGATCCATCCTGGGCTCCAGGGATCGCTCCGCGCTCTCGGCTATCATCCTCATCCACCTGACGCTCAGCACGGGATACCTCCCGACCGCGGTCTCGGCCGACAGCATGACCGCATCGCTCCCGTCCATGATGGCATTGAAGACATCAGTGACCTCCGCCCTGGTGGGAACCGGACTGGAGGTCATGGACTCCAGCATCTCGGTCGCCGTTATCACTGGCTTGGCGGCCTCGTTGGCCAGCCTTATCAGCCTCTTCTGGATCTGAGGTATTTCCTGGAGGGGGAGCTCAACGCCCAGATCTCCCCTGGCGACCATTATCCCGTAGGACTCCTCCAGTATCTCCCTGGCGTTCTCTACAGCCTCCCTCGTCTCTATCTTCGATATGAGGGCGGGAGGATCATCCGTCAGGCTTTTCACGAACTCCTTAGCCTCGATCACGTCATCGGCGGTCTTGATGAAGGAGAGGGCTATGAAATCGACTCCCTTCTCCACCGACAGCCGTATGGCCTGCCTGTCCTCCTCGGTGAGGCCCTTGAGGTCGAAGGGCTTGGAGGCGTGGACCGACCTCTTGTCCCTTATCACCCCGCCGTGGATGACCCTGCACCTGAGGAGGCCCCCGTCAGCGTCCTCCACCAGCAGCCTGATCCTTCCCTCGTCTATGTACAGCTCGTCACCGGGTTCGAGCCCCTTGAGCACGCTGGAGGGCTTTATCTTGATCTCCCCCAGTCCGTCCTTCCCGCTCACCGTGACAGTGTCCCCTTCTTCCACCTTGAGCTCCTTCCTCCCCATGTGGGTCCTGACCTCCGGCCCCTGGAGGTCGGACATGAGCCCTATTCTCACCCCGACCTCGCTGGATGCCCTCCTGACTAGGTCCATGTGATTGGCCTTCTCGGTGAGGGTCCCGTGGGAGAAGTTCATCCTGGCCACGGACATGCCCTCGGCTATCATCCCCCTGACGACCTCTAGGGTGGAGGAGGCGGGTCCTATTGTTGCCACTATCTTCGTGCGCGCCATATCGGGCGTTACGGGAGGAGGAGCTTATAAGATGATGTGAACCGACCGGGGCGGGACATGCATCTCTCTTTCTCGTCAAGCAATCTCCAGCTTGGGAGATCTGGGGTGGATGAGGGAGAGAGAGGGAGGGAATCCGGTCCCGTTCGCACTCTCTTCCATCACTCCTTTATGTACGGCTTGCCCAGGGCCGGGGGCATCCTGGCCCTCCTCATGAAGAGGGCCACCACTATCAGGGTGGCTAAGTAGGGGACCACCTTGAACAGGTAGGCGGCCGACGGATTCATGCTCGATATGCTGAGGTATATGGCCAAGGAGTCGAAGAAGCCGAATATGAATCCCCCTAGGAGTGCGTACAGGGGGTTCCACTTGCTGAACACGACGTTGGCCAAGGCTATGAACCCCCTCCCGGCGGTGATCTCCTTGGTGAACTGACCAACCCAGTCCAGGGAGAGGTGGGCGCCGGCCAGCCCAGCCAGGGCCGCCCCTATCAGGGTGGCCACCAGCCTGGTCCTGTTGACGTTGACCCCCATGGCCTCCGCGGCCCTCGGGTCCTCACCGCAGGCCCTCAGCTTCAACCCGTAATCGGTCCTGAAGAGGAAGTACCAGGCCAAGATGCTGATCAGCACGCTTGCTATAAGGAGCGGGGAGATCGGATAACCCAGCACCTCCAGCTTGGGGACAGTGGGCAGTTGGGGCGAGTTGCCGTAGGTCCCCCAGAGTGCCACCAGGGCCACGACGGATATGCCGTATGCGAACAGGTTCACTCCAACACCCAGAACTATCTGGTCACCCCTCAGGTAGACGCCCAGCACCCCGTGGAGGAGTCCCAGGGCCAGGCCGGTCAGCGTCCCGATCAGGAGGCCGAGCCACACGTCGCCGGTGAAGTAGGCCGCCACCCCGGAGGTGAGGGCCGAGAGGAGCATTATCCCCTCTATGCCTATGTTGACTACCCCCGATCTCTCGGCCACTATCTCGCCGACGCCGGCGAGCACCAGGGGGACCATTGGGGAGAGGGCCCCCAGGACGAGATCAGCCACCTCCACGTCTCATCGACCTCCTTATCCTGAGGTAGCTCATCAGCATCCTGTAGGCGTAGGGCATGGCTAGGGAGATTATTATGACACCGCTCAGGGCATCAGTCAGCTCCTTCGGCACGTTCATCGCTATCTGCATCCTCTGACCGCCCAGCAGGAGCATGGAGAAGAATATGGAGGAGAATATTATGCCTATGGGGTGGTTCCTGCCCATGAGGGCCACTCCTATGCCGTCGAACCCCATGCCGAACATCGAGGTCAGCAGCTGGTCCATGTAGTAGGTGAACGCAACCACGTTCAGGGCTCCGCTCAGACCTCCGAAGAGCCCCCCCAGGGCCATGGATGAGGAGAAGATTCCCTTGACGTTCATGCCGGCGTACCTGGCCGATGAGGGGGATAGCCCGGAGACCCTTACCCTGTAGCCCAGCCTGGTGTGGTACACGAGGATGTAGGCCAGGATGGAGACGGCGACGGTCAGGGGGAATATGGAGTGAAGCTCGAAGCCCGCTAGGGATATGGTCCCCAGCCTCGCCCCCTCGGGAACTGAGACGCTCCTGTAGGGGGCCGCCGGGTTGTAGAGGTAGCTCGTTATGGCGAAGATGGAGAGATAGTAGAAGGTCCAGTTGAGCATTATGGCCGTTATCACCTCGTTGACCTCCCTGTAGGCCCTGAGGGCCCCTGT
>JALWYH010000065.1 GCA_027078475.1 Thermoproteota archaeon | reverse complement strand
GTGGAACTCGCGCATGAGCAGGTAGGCGCCCAGCCCCCTCCCCCCGATGAAGGCCTCCAGCACCTCGTCGTCGAGCTCCACGAGCCGAGTCTTCTCCCTCGAAAGGTCCACCTCCAGTATCCTCCCAGCGTACCCGTAGGCCATCACATCTCACCCCCATGCTCGCCGTAGTACGTCTCCTTCAGCCTCTCAACGAGGAACTGGGGCATCACCGAGTAGAGCTCGAACAGGTCCCTGTCGGTCTCCGGCACAGCAATGAGCGCGTTGTAGCCTGCATCCCTGCAAGCCTTCACACAGGCAGGGTCGCCGCCGCAGAGGTCACATATCAGCGCCTTCCGCGTCACCGGGTGGAGCCTGGGCACCTTGCCCGGGCACGCCCTTATGCACGCGCCGCAGCCCGTGCACTTGTCCGCGTCGACGATCGGCGCCCCCGTCGCCTCGTCCACGCGGATCGCGTTGTAGCCCTCCCTCTGGCAGGCCTTGAGGCAGGGGTAGTCGGGGCACTTGGCGCAGAGGTGGGGCACGTCTATGCCCGGTATGAGCTCTATGACGCGTATCCTGCTCGCCTCCGGGAACACTGTGTCCTCGTGGTGGAGGCTACAGGCGACCTCGCAGAGCCTGCAGCCGCTGCACCTGTGGGGGTCTCTGAGAATGAATATTCTCCTACCGGTTGGGGCTGAAACGGCTGTTCCCCCCGCTATATGCCGCGACACGTTTTTTATATTTTATTTCAAAGAGGCACGCCGCTAGAAATTTTACGCGTCCCCGCCCGGGGCGCCGCGCAGCCTTTCGCGCCTCTCGTCGCGCAAGAGATATCCCGGGGCCAGCGGCCAACACTACAGGGAAAAGTCTTGGTCATAGTCCAGGTGTACACGTACTACAGGCTGGGCGACGCCCTCGCCGCCGCATGGCTCGGCGCAGACCACATAGGCATCGCGGTCCTCGACTGGGAGTCCCCCGGCGACGCCGCGGCCTACACCGCAGACCCCGAGTGGCGCCGCGTCTTCCAGCTCACAACCCCCCAGAAGACCGCCGAGATATTCCGCCGCGTAAAGGGCCTGGCGAAGCGCGTACTCATGCCCCTAACCTCCACTGCAGGCGGCGCGCTCCGCCTCCTCGACGAGACCGGGGGCGACGTCCTCCACACGGTAAACCCGTGGGGCCCCCGCGAGTACGAGGAGCTCCGCGCCTCGGCAGGCGTAAAGGTGATGGCATCCATATTCCTGACCCCGGGCGGCTGGGACGAGAACAGGGGCGAGGTCGAGCGGGCCCTAAGCCTCGACGAGCACGGCGCCGTGGACTACCTCCTCCTCGACACGAGGATTAAGGGGTGGCGCGGCGTCACAGGCAAGACCCACAACTGGGAGATAAGCAGGTACATCGTAGAGCACACCTCCACGCCCGTCATACTGGCCGGCGGCCTAAACCCCGGCAACGTCGAAGCCGCCCTCGAAACGGTGAAGCCCGCCGGCGTGGACGCCTGCACGGGCCTCGACTCCACCCTCGGCATGAAGGATCTAACGAAGGTCTGGGCCTTCATAGAGGCGGCGAGGAG
>JALWYH010000064.1 GCA_027078475.1 Thermoproteota archaeon | reverse complement strand
GAACAGCAGCCCGGGGGCGGCGGAGCTGTACTGGCTCTCGCTCTTCCAGGTGGTGGAGGTTGGCGGGAACTATGACCCAGCCAGCCGGGCAGCGATGGAGTGGCTCCACGGCTGGGGCGTGAAGGTGGTCGCCTACATCTGGATGCCGGCCGGCTACCACTTCCTCGAGGGGGGAGACAACCCCTTCATGAGGTGGGTCTACGAGAACAGAGGGTGGGCCTCGCTGAACCCGAACGGCCCGTACCCCCACACGGAGGAGGCGGGTTACTGGTGGGCCCACGAGTACTACTTCGACCTCGGGAACGGGGAGGTTCTGCGGCGCCGGGTGGAGTACCTCGAGGGCTTCGCGGGGAGCCACGGGTACCAGGGCTTCTTCTTCGACTGGGCCAGCGGCTCGTTCCTCGAGGAGCCCGAGTACAGGGGGATAGCCGCGGAGTGGAGGCGTAGACACCCCGGCCTGGAGTACCAGGAGGCCGTCGCCGAGCTCTATAGGCGGCTGGCCCGGGACGGCTGGCTCATAGTGACGAACCAGGCTTTCAGGAAGGCCAGGTGGCTCCTCCCCCTGCCAACATACGACATGACTGAGAGCTACATCGTGGGCTCCGAGTACTACGGGAGGAGGTGCAGCATCGGCGGGAGGGAGGTGGAGCTCCCAGACACGCAGTACTACCCCGTCAGCAGCGACCCCCTCCGGGGGAGCCTCTCCGACACCCTCTACTACATAGACCTCCTCAACAGGCTCGCAGCCGAGTACGGCGGCCCCCGCTTCAAGGGCTACATCTACATGAACTACGCGGCCCCCCGCCGCAGCCTCGTGCATGGCCGCTGCGTCCTCCAGGAGCCGAGGAACGCCGTCTACTACTCCCTCGCAATGGCCCTCATCGCCGGCCACCACGCCTACCTCGAAGTCCCCTTCAACAAGAGCCTGGAGCGGGACCCGGTCTACTTCTACTACATGGGCCGCCCAGTGGGGCCCCGCCTCAGGATACCCCACGGATACGCGAGGTACTACGAGCACGGCGTAGCGGTAGCCGGCCTCTGGCCCCACACGTCAACGGTGACGCTGAAGGTGCCCCCGGGCGTGGAACGCCTCTACGACCCCTACACGGGCTCCTGGCTCACAGCGGCGAACGGAACCGTAGCGGTAACCCTCACGCCCGTAAGGGACCAGGCGACAGGCCTCCCAGCCCCCCTCGGCCGCATATTCCTCTACGAGTACAGGCCGCCCCGCCCCCAGCCGCACCGGCCGCCGCTCACCTACCGCCGCGCCATAAGCCTGATACGGAGGCTCACAGGCCTCACACCCATCTAGCCGGCCATGACGACCTACTTCGCCGCCATACCGGCGCCCATACGCTGCTACGACGACCTCATACCCCCGAGCTACACCCCAATACCCCTGGAGAAGAGGCACCTAACCCTCGCCTACCTCGGCCCCCTTGATGCTCTGTCTCCGCTCCACAACCGCGCCTCGCCCGTAGCTCCCCCTGGCGCCGACCACTATGTCGGTCCGGCCCTCGGACACCCTCACCACCCCCACCACAACACCTATCGCCCTACCT
>JALWYH010000063.1 GCA_027078475.1 Thermoproteota archaeon | reverse complement strand
GGCAAGACCCTCCTAGCCAAGGCAGTGGCCAACGAGAGCAACGCCCACTTCATAAGCATCTCCGGCCCTGAGATAATGTCCAAGTACTACGGGGAGAGCGAGAAGAGGCTCAGGGAGATATTCGAGGAGGCCGAGAAGAACGCTCCCTCCATAATATTCATAGATGAGATAGACTCCATAGCGCCCAACAGGAACGAGGTAACCGGAGAGGTTGAGAGGCGTGTCGTGGCCCAGCTCCTGGCCCTGATGGACGGCCTGAAGGGCAGGGGAGAGGTGATAGTCATAGGAGCGACCAACAGGCCCGAGGCCCTCGACCCGGCGCTCAGGAGGCCGGGCAGGTTCGACAGGGAGATAGAGATAGGGGTTCCGGACAGGGAGGGCAGGAAGGAGATACTGCAGATACACACGAGGAACGTTCCCCTCGCCGACGACGTGGACTTGGATGAGCTGGCCGACATAACCCACGGCTTCGTGGGCGCCGATCTCGCCGCCTTGGTGAGGGAGGCGGCTATGGCGGCTCTGAGGAGGGTCCTCCCCAAGATAGACCTGGACGCCGAGACCATCCCGATAGAGATACTGGAGGAACTCAAGGTGATAAGGGACGACTTCATGGAGGCCCTCAAGCTGGTACAGCCCTCCGCCCTGAGGGAAATCTCGATAGAGGTGCCCGATGTGTCGTGGGACGACATAGGCGGCCTCGACGATGTTAAGAGGGAACTGAGGGAGGTGGTGGAGCTCCCGCTGAAGAACCCCGGCGCCTTCAGGAGGCTCGGCATCGAGCCGCCCAAGGGCGTGCTCCTCTACGGCCCGCCGGGGTGCGGCAAGACCCTCCTAGCCAAGGCAGTGGCCAGCGAGAGCGAGGCCAACTTCATAAGCGTGAAGGGACCGGAGCTGCTGAGCAAGTGGGTCGGCGAGAGCGAGAAGGCCGTGAGACAGATCTTCAGGAAGGCAAGGCAGGTGGCTCCCGCGGTGATATTCATCGATGAGATAGACTCACTCTTCCCGAGGAGGGGGGCCAGCTTCGATTCCGGCGTCACCGAGAGGGTGGTCAGCCAGATGCTGACCGAGATAGATGGAATACAGCCGCTGAGGGACGTCGTGGTCATAGGAGCGACTAACAGGCCCGATCTAGTTGACCCTGCTGTCCTCAGACCCGGAAGGCTCGAGAGGCTCGTGTACGTGGGACCGCCCGATCTGAACGCCAGGTTCGAGATACTGAAGGTGCTGACCAAGGACATGCCACTGGCCGACGACGTGGACCTCTGGAGGATAGCCCTGGCGACGGAGAGGTTCAGCGGTGCCGACCTGGCCGCGCTGGTGAGGGAGGCGGCCATGGCGGCTCTGAGGGAGGACATAAACGTGGAGAGAGTAGAGATGAGGCACTTCGAGCAGGCCCTCGCCAGGATCAGGCCGAGCCTCACCGACGATATGATAAAGTACTACGAGGAGGTCAAGAAGACCCTCAGGGCCGCATCCCTTCCCGAGGAGAGGAAGGAGGAATCCTACGTCTACTGATCTCCGTCCTTCCCCCTCCATTCCATTTCAACCCCCTTCCCCCTTCTCTCTTCTACTC
>JALWYH010000062.1 GCA_027078475.1 Thermoproteota archaeon | reverse complement strand
AGCATCGGTAACCGTACCCTTCAGGAAGGAGAGCTACGTAGAGGCTACACCTCCCACGGCCGGGGCGCATGGGGGCGGTGGCTCGGGCGTGCACGCAAGCGTCTCCGTCTCCTGGCTGGTTGGCGGTCGCCCCGTCTACTGGGTGCGCGGCGGCACAAGGGTTACCGTGGTGGTGAGGGTGTCGGGCTACAGCGGCCCCCTGCTGCTTGAGGTGAGGCAGGACAGGCGCTTCCTACCGGACAAGACGGTCGCATCCGGGAGCTACAGGTGCAGCGGGAGCTGCACGTTGACCCTGAGCTTCACGGCGAGCAGCGGCCTCACTGTTAGGGGCTACTTCGTGAGGCTTAGGGGGCAGGGCCTCTGGTACGAGCAGCCGCCTAGTTACCCGCCCAGGCTGAAAGTGGGCGGCTAAGCCGCTAAGCATACCCATGGGGGACGCCGGCTAGTAGGATTCCCTAATATCCTTTTATTTGCCGGTTTTTCTTTGAGAGAACATCGTTGATAGCTTGTTGACAAGAAGTATATATAATCGCTGTTTCTCCGACGACGTTACGTAATTCCCGATTATGCTCCAGGAATTAATTCGTAAAAAGAGTCTATTTTGGTGTCGTGAAAGGCCGTCAGCCCGTCGGAGACTTGGGGGCGGCGCCGCCCTGCTGGAGGAGGGGCTTCACGTAGCGCTCGATGAATATGCGCTTCGCCTCCTCCATGTACTCCGGCTTTATCAGTCCGTGCGGCGTGGGCGTCTCGAAGATCCTCTTCGGGAACCTGACCTCCTCCGGCTTGAAGCCGAGCTCGAGCTTCAGCCTGTACTTCTCCTCGTAGATGCGGCGGCCAAGCTCCTTCAGCTCCTCGGGGCCGAGCTCGTAGCCAAGAGGCTTCAGCGCCTCCGACACCATCTCGGGCTTGTAGACGCCGCGGGCGAAGAGGCATATCACGAGGCTCGTCAGTATCTGGCGCCACTGCTCCTCGCCGACGAGCTTCTCGACGAGCTCCTCGGGGGTCACCTCCTTGCCGATCGTTTTCTGGTCGAAGCTGTAGCCCGCCATGTCGAGGTGGCTGTGCCTCGCGCCGAAGGCGTAGTTGAAGTGGGCGCCCGGCCCGGTGTGGTAGCCGGCGGGCTCGTTGCCGGCGAAGCTCATCGCGAACTCCACGCCCCCGCACTTCTCGGCGGCCGCCTTTACGCCCCTGGCCATAGCCTTGTAGAGGTCGGTGGGCTGCTCCACTATGTACTCCACGGCCTTTATGTAGGAGTCGTAGTCGCCCCAGCTCAGCTTCACGCCTGCAAGGTCGGCCTCGTCTATGAGTCCGCGCTCATACGCCTCCGTCGCCCAGGCGAGCACGACGCCGGTCGTCATCGCGTCGAGGCCGTAGCGGTCGACCACGTCTATTAGGCGGAGCATGCCCTCCGGGTCCCTCGCGCCGAGGTTGCTGCCCAGCGCGTAGATGGGCTCGTAGTCGTAGCCTATGAACGTCGTCTTGTAGAAGTAGGGCTCGTCCACGTATGGCTCCCTGAGGGTGGCGACGTGGATGCAGGCTACGGGGCAGTGGGCGCAGGAGACGCGGCGGCCCAGGTAGTTCTGGGCCAGGTAC
>JALWYH010000061.1 GCA_027078475.1 Thermoproteota archaeon | reverse complement strand
AGGAGGGTGTGCGTGCTGGCCGAGAGCGGGGAAGATTCGGTCCTCAGCTGCTGCGAGTACACGGTCGTCCCTCGTCGGGGGGAGGCGGGAGGTGAGACCGGTGCCCAGGGCAACCTCACCATCAGGGTGCTGACCGAGGCGGGCTACCCAGTCAGGAACGCGTCCGTCTACATAGATGGGGTGTTATACGGTCATACGGACAGAAGGGGAATTCTGGAGACCAATATAAGCGAGGGAGTGCACGAGGTGAGGGTAGAGAGCGAGTACTACAGGACCGCGATCACGGAGTCCGGACCGGGATTTGTCGTGCTGAGAGTGGGGGTGAAGGCCCCTGAGGTGACGCTGTCATTCAGCCCCGAGAGGATAAACGGGAGCGGGGTGGTCAAGCTCGTGGTAAGAAGGCTGGGGGGAGCGGATATCTCCATCAGGGTGAGGCTAACCCCGTTCGGAGACCTTAATGTGAACACCACGGAGGTGATTGGCGTCCCCCCGTTCAATGTCACTCTTGAGGTGAGGGGAGAAGGCAAGCTTGTAGCAAGTTACGGGAAGATAACTGCAGTTCTGAGCAGCGAGGTCAAGAGGAAACCTGTAAGAGAGGCCCACGACACTGTTAGCGGTAAGATCGTACGCACATCCTTATACCACTCTTCCACTATAGCGGAAACTACGGTAAAGAAATCGGTTAAACCTCCATATTCTTTCAGTTCAGCAATTAGGACCTCCCGAGGGATAGAAGTCTACTGGTGGCTGCTGATTATCCTAGTTTTGCTAGTTGGGCTCATTGTAATACGCTGGATAGTCATTAAAGAAGATTTACCTAGATGGATGATCCATAACTATGAAGATGAGCGATATCCCTAATTCATCGCTTCTCAGCTTCTCAATGGCCCAATTCCTGAAGATTTCCATGAACACAGCCTTCTGATCAGTCACTAGCTTTCTGGTGTTAGGGATTCACCACACTTTATTATCCTATAATCCACTATCCCATTCCCTCTCGCTCTCGAAATGAATCTTCGTTTCTCTCTTTTGAGTAAAGAAACGACATTCTCTGGTACAACCAGCGCGCAGTATCTCCTGTCAATCCTCGCCAAAATTTTAGCTGAATCAAGCCACCTGATACAGTTCACACACTTCTCAATCAGTTTATCTGGGTCTAGAGCATCTCTAACCTGCCGTCCTCTTGTGCCCTTAAGTTCTACTGAGAAAACCTCTAGCGAGTTATTAGCTCTCTTAAGGGCGATTATGCAATCACATCGACGTCCGGTTAACCCTTTGGCCTCATCTATGTCGAGGAACAGTGTAACCTCTCCTCTGCCCAGAGGGGATACGTCGCATTCGTTCTCCCCACAGACGCACCTCTCGCCCTGATCATGCTTCCTGAGACTGGGTATCAGCTTCACCTCCTAAAGCCAAGCCCATCGACCAGCTGGTGAGTTCGTCTATGGCCCTGCTTATTCCCGGAACCTCCTTGCTCGTCATGTAGATTGGATCTACAGGGTTCACGGTGCCTTTCCTTGTGAACTCGTATATTTTAAGGTCCAAGTTCTTCGCCGAGTTAGCCACCCAACGAGCGAGCTTCTCGTCTCTGATGTGAGGGAGTATCCTCCTTATGAGATCAGATACTTGCTCATCATTAGGTCTCAGTGTCACGAGTTGGCTGAGCGTGATAGCCAGTATATCACTGTGAGTCGATGCTACAACCTTGCATCCACAGAGTTTGGGTAGTGAGGAGAGGAACAGGGCCATGATTATGTGGGCACCTATGTGAAGCTGAGCCTCCGGTTCTTCCACTATGATGAGGGAGCTGCCCTCGTCCACAGTCAGCAAAGCCATCAGCAGACCTGACACTTCCTCCACGAGAGCGGAAGACATTGAGAGTTCAACCTCAGAATCGCGCCAGTCCCTATAGAGAAGCTTCCCGGATGGGCTGGAGATGAGCTTCCCTTCGAGTAGGGGTAGGGCTGCCTTAAGCAACTCTTTTTGCTTCTTTCTCAGCTTTTCACCTATGAAATCGCTCCGTCCCTTGCTGAGCCAGAAGGAGAAACTGGCTAGCGGCATGGAGAGGTCCTTAAGCAGGTCGGTGAATATTCTCCCCCTCTCGAAGGGTTCGCGGGCCGCACTTTCAATCCCTAGAACGAGTACACTCCTCCCGAAGGGAATGAAGCGGACATTCTCAAGATTAATACTGCTGGATAGAGATTTCCTAAGTGAGTAGGCGATTCTCCCACTCAGGCTATGTGAGACCACGGCAGCAAAGAAGTTCTTGAAGTTGTTCACAAACTTTTTGGCTGCATCTCTCACCTCTGGATTATAGTTATACTCCTTTTTACTGAGGATTTTTCTCACGAATTCTATCACTATTTCCGGAGAGACGTGCTCTGGGGACTTTTTGAGCGATGTTTCTAGGGAGAGAGAGGCCTCTACCTCCGTGATAGAGGGAAGATCTCCCGACTGGATGAAAAATACAGGATACTCAAATGCCATAGTGGAAGGTCCCTTCAGATCAGGCGTCTTTCCAGTTAATTCTTTGAACACCAACTTGTACAGGACGTCGAGTGAGTCAAAAAGACTCATTACATACCTAACGCTCTGTCGGGCAAAGGTTTTCCATTCAAGTAAGTTATCCGAATCCCCATCATCAAGGTTCCCAATTAACCTTGCTATCTCTCTCACAACGTCATCCAAGTCCAGGGGGTGGAACTCTATCATCGAGTATCTCTTAAGAGGGACCATGGCTCCCGTTAATTCACGTACAAGTTCCCCCACTGTGGAGGAGAGATCATCCAGTTCCAACTTTAAAGCAACTCTAAGCCTCGCCCTCTCTCCCCTCTCTTGAACTTCAATTCTCTTTATGCCCAAATCACGGACCAATTTACCCAGATCATCGGGTCTCACCATGTAGGAAGCCACCAGTATCGTCATTAGGTCCTTCATTTGGGCGTTAAAGTGGGGGTCCTTATCGAGCTTGTCCCTGATATGCCTCTCTAGCGACCTCTCGAGCATCTTCCCGAAGGTCTTTAGTGAGTATTCATCCAGAGGGAACAACTTCGAGTATAAAGCCTTCATCGTATAGCTCTTTCCTGTATTCGGAGGCCCTAGTAGGAGCGTTATGTCTCCCAGCTCAAACGAGCCTCTTTTTACCGGGCCGAGCCTCTCCACGACAAGTTTCATTTCCTTTTCAAGGAACCGATCGGAGGTACCTTAAAAGCATCGCGACTTGGCCGAACGGATGAGTAAATCCGGGTGATTTCTCGCATTTCAAGGTCGCGTTTGGTGGCGATTTCCGCCATTGAAATAGAGGGGAGGGGTTAGGACAAGTACTTCTCCTCCAAGTAGCGGAGGAAGTGTCGCGGGTTGAACTCCTCCCCGGTCGCCCTGACCACCAGCTCGCGGGGCGGGTAGACCGCCCCCCACCTGTGTATCCTCTCCCCCAGGGTGGCCATGATCGAGCTGAAGTCTGCCCTCCCGACGGCGTCCCTGAGCCCGAGCCTGTAGTAGTACTGGGCAGTTAGCATGGTACCTATGGCGTAGGTGGGGAAGTAACCTATCGAGGCGTGGGCCCAGTGGATGTCCTGCAGCACGCCAAGCGAGTCGTTGGACGGCCTTATCCCTATGAGTTCCTCCATCGTGTCGTTCCATATCTGGGGCAGCTCATCCACCCCGATGCTCCCCTCGATCAGCCCCTTCTCGAGCCTGTACCTCAGGTAGACGTGCAGGACGTACTGGACCTCATCCGCCTCCACCCTAAGCAGCTCGGGCCTGACCAGGGTCAGGTAGGTGTAGATGTCCTCTGCATCGTGGCCCCTGAGGAAGGGCAGGGCCAGGGTCATCTCCTCCCTGAACCTCCCGACGAAGGCCCTCGACCTGCCCACCACGTTCTCCCAGAACCTGGACTGGGACTCGTGGACCCCCAGCGAGACGCCAGTCTGGACGGGAGTCATCCACAGGTCCTCGCTCACGTTCATCTCGTAAGTGGCGTGGCCGAACTCGTGGACGGCAGCCATCAGGGCCCTCCTGAAGTCCCTCCCCTCGAACCTCACGGTTATCCTGACGTCGTGCAGGCCCATCTCCACCGTGAAGGGGTGAGGGGAGGTATCCACCCTGCCTCTGGAGAAGTCGAAGCCCATCTCGGTCAGCACGTGCTCTATGAGCCTCCTGAGGAAGATCTCATCGTACGGCTCCTCCTCCAAGGGGTGCCTGTCCGGGTACCTCTCCCTGACTCTCCTGAAGAGGTCTGATATCTCGGGCACGACCGAGAACATCTCCTCGCACTTTTTCACGGTGAGTCCCTCCTCGTATATGTCGAGCAGGGCGTCGTAAGGGTGGTCCTCGTAGCCCAGGTACTCGGCCTTCCTCCTCTCCAGCTCGACGATCCTCTCAAGGACGGGCCGAAAGACGCCGAAGTCGGCCCTGGCCTTGGCCTTTCTCCAGACCTGAAATGCCTCGGCCGTCGTACGCTCCTCCTCCTCGATGAACTCCCTGGGGAGCCTGGTGTAGAACTTTATCCACCTCCTCAGCACCCTAATTATCCCCCTCTCCACGTCGTTGGCGGGCCTTGCCCCCTCGACCAGGGAGATGAACTCCGGGTGTGTGTAGAGCCTCTGCATCTGGGTCTTCAGGTTGCCTCTGACTTCCCCCCTCTCCCTGGATGCCCCGGGTGGCATGTAGGTCTCCATGTCCCATCCCAGGAGGGAGAGGGCGTAGTCGAGGGACTTTATGTCCCTGTACCTCCTAACGAGCTCCCTAACCTCTGGGGTCTTCACGGCCTCCATAGGGGGATGATCCGGGGAATCCGTAAAAACCTTGAACTAACCGGATACCCGGCGCTCACCTCCCCTCCCGGCCCGTTCCCGGGATCAGGACTCCATCTCCATGATCCTCTCCCTGAGGATGCCAGCCCTCTCCTCCAGCGATCTGATCATCGAGCTCCTCTCCTCGAGCAGTCTCTCGCCCTCCCCCCTCCTCATATCACCGGACTCCATCCTAGCCCTTATCTCGTTCACTTCTTCCCTGAGCCTCGATATCTCGTCCTCTATGCTGGAGAGCATCGACCTCAGGGACCCTAGATGGGTCTCGAGCCTCGAACTCACCTCTTCCAGGGTCTGGAGGTATTCCCGCCTGAGCCTCCTGAACTCGGCGTCGCCGATCCTCCCACCTCTCCTCCTCTCTTCCAGCCCCCTCATCAGCTCGATCACCCTTCTCCTCTCCGCCAGGAGCGCGTCCACCTCCTCGACCATCTGCCTGAACCTTCCTGGTCTGCGGAACCTTCCCCTGATTATCCTGTAGGAGATGTAGATGAGGAGGACCATGGAGAGGATCAGGAAGGCGAACACCCCGAGGGAGGCGCTGGAGTGCCTGAGTCTCACCCTGAGCCGCGAGAGCGCCGTGCCCCCTGTGGTCTCGACCATGACCCTGAGGACGAACCTCCCGAAGACCGGAACGCTGGGCACCTCAACCGCCTTGTGGATCACCACCCGTCCACCGGGCGGGACCCTGACTGGCTCCTCCAGTGGCAGCCTGTATTCCCCGAAATCCGTCCTCACCGGGAGTAGGAATATCTCCTCCGAGGTTATGAAGACCCTCAGGCCCGTCACGTTCACCTCACTGGACCCTAGATTCATGACGATGAGCCTCAGGTCCACGCTCTGCCCGGGGACCGCCTCGAGATAAGGTGGATCTATCTTGGCGACCACACCCTGTGAGGCTAGCATCGGGATGGGAAGGAGCAGCACCAGCAGCGCGGCGGCCCTTATTTCGGACACGGGGGAAG
>JALWYH010000060.1 GCA_027078475.1 Thermoproteota archaeon | reverse complement strand
GGCCCATATATAGCCGTTGCCGTGGTTGTGGCAATCCCTATCGCCCTTCTTGGGCTGAAACTGATCAGGTCAGGGAACAGGGCGAACGACGAAGCAGTGGGGGACGAGCTGGAGGAGAGGATAATCTCCCTGCTGAGGGAGAGGGGAGGCAGGGAGTACCAGTCCACCATAATCAGGGAGCTGGAGGAGCCCAGAGCCACGGTGTGGCGCCGCATCAGGAGGATGGAGAGGGAGGGAAGGGTCCGACTCAGGAAGGAGGGGAGACTCACAATCATCGAGCTGGCGGACGGGGGATCGTGATCCCCTATGGAAATGAGGGGATGAGGCGCATATGAGTATGGGCGCACCACTTCATCCCTGCCTGATTGATGATTCTATCTTCTCACACTCCTGGTCGCCACCACTCTGGTCTCCAACCCAAGAGGGCGATCCACCAGGACCTGACCCACCGAGATGGGAGCCTTCACCTCCAGGGTGGCCAGGTAGCTCATCAACTCGCGTATCCTGTCCTTCGGAATGGGGGAATCCGTCTTCACGCTGACGACCGGTTCCTCCCCACCCCTCACCCTCACCACGGTCATCACCACCCTCCTCGGGGACAGGGCCTCCTTCAGGGCCCACTCCTTCCCGCGCGGGCAGCTGAATCCCCTGATGTCCTTGACCCTGCCCCCCTCATCCTCTACCTCCACCTCCACCGAGCAGCTCAGCGGGCAGATCACGCAGGTGAACCTGTAGACGGTCATACGATCACCAGCGTGATCCTCTCTCCCTCCACCCCGGCACCTACCCTGAGTCTGAGCATTTCCGATGGCTTGAGCACGGGCACCTTCCTCCTCAGGCCGATCTCGGGCACCTCCACCAGCGCGTCCTCCACTGGCCTCGACACCCTGGCGTAGAGCCACACGTCCCTGTCCCCTGCCAGCATGTGAGGGACGACGAACCCGACATTCCCGTCCCTCTTGACTCTTATCCACCTCCTCGTTGGAATGCCGCCCTCCCTGACGAATTCCTCGGCACCCCTGGCCGCCGTCCTACCCTGCTCGACGGCGTAGTCCACCAGGTCGTTTATTATCAGGGAATTGCCCGCTACGAACACCCCGGGCAGTGTGGTCTCGAGCCTGTCGTTCACCACCGGCCCGCCGGTGGCCGAATCCATGACGACCCCGGCCCTCTTCAGGACCTTGACCCTGGGGATGAGGCCTGCTGATATGAGGAGGGTGTCGCACTCTATCCAGAAACTTTCGTCGGTCTCCCTCAGCTCGTCATCGACCCTCACCACCTTAACTCTTTCAACCCTCCCCCTCCCCCTCACCTCCGTCACCTTGTGGCTCAGGTAGAGGGGAATGTCGAAGTCCCTGAGGATCATCAGGTTCCTCGCTAATCCACCGGGGTAGGGAAGCATCTCCACGACACCCAGGACCTCGGCCCCCTCCAGGGCGAACCTCCTCGCCATTATCAGCCCTACATCCCCGGAGCCCACGATGACGACCCTCCTCCCGGGCATGACCCCGTGGAGGTCCATCAGGGCCTGGGCCTCTCCAGCGGTGTACACGCCCGCTACTCTATCCCCAGCTATCCCGATCTCGAAGCGGTGCCTCTCCCTCGCCCCAGCGGCGTATATCACAGCCCTCGCCTCCACCACC
>JALWYH010000059.1 GCA_027078475.1 Thermoproteota archaeon | reverse complement strand
CCTGAGGATGGCCCTGTCAGGTAGGATCTACCTGATAGATAGGGGAGATAGGAGGATAAACCCGATCCACGGCGAGGAATTGGCAAAAGTATGCGTGAATGCCGCTGAGGAGGAGAAGAGGGAGGTCCCAGTCGGTGGTCCGGATGTCTACACGTACAGGGAGATAGCGGAGCTCGCCTTCTCAGTCACTGGGAGGGAGCCGAAGATCACCAGCATACCTCCCAAGCTGGCCAGCCTGCTGATCGAGGCGATACGTCCCTTCAGCAGGCACTACTACACTCTAGCCAAGTTCTTCCTGATTGCCCTACAGAACGACTCCGTGGCCCCCTCCACCGGGGTCCATCACTTGGAAGATTACTATCGGGAACTCCTCCCTAGGCTCTCCCTGGGATCTCGGGACCGATGATATAGGGGGAGATTCGAAGTATTAGGTCAGATGAAGTCCCTCTGGTGACTCCAGAGCGAGCCTCCCAGTGTGCTCCGACTCATTTTGTGCTAGCCGGTGTAGAGCGGGGGAGCGTCCGAGATAATCGATGTACATCTACATATCCCGGAAAGATGGATTAAGAGGACGCCCACCCCATAGAGGCTTTCTCAGGTTCATGGACGAGTCGGGTACCGCTATATCCGCTGGATTTGGGATCACCTATGACTCCCATTCCTATAGAGGAGCTGCCTAGGGCCGTCGAGGACCTCGGATTGCGCGGATTGAAGCTACACCCGGATATGCAGGGTTTCTGCGTGCGACATCCCCCACGTGATCAAGGTAATCAGGGCCCGTGCGCGCGATGGGTGGTCTCTTCGGGTTCAGGGAATTCATGGCAATAGCTGCTGGCCACCCGAACGTATACCTCGACACATCCCACAGCTTGGTGACGATAGCTGAGGAGATAAGCCTTCAGAGGCTGGCAGTCCACATTAAGCATCCGGAGCTGGCAAATTCCTCTTTGGCAGCGATCACATCGTGGGTTTAACACCACACTGGCCGTCAGCCATGAAGCAGGTAGAGATGATCAATGGCTTACAGGGACTCAGTGATGAGGATAAGGAGCTCACCCTCTTTAAGAACGCCGAGGAGCCGCTCATATACGTTCCTAGGTGAGGAGAATCCTTCTGGTGGTCACTATCAAACAGAGATTGGAAGGTGCCAGCGTAGGTTGAACCGTGGTTTCGCGTCGTCTCATCGCTGCCAACCTTTTTTATGCAACGGGGGTGATACGCTGGGATGAAGCTGGTATCGGGCTCTCAGGCCTTCAGAGTCCTCTGCTACTACTGCCTCGTCTTCGCAGTCGTGTACGGCTCGCTTCTCACACTGAGGCCACTTAGGGATTCCATATCCAGAGACTACCTATCGGTCCTCGCCGTGAACCTCTTCCTCCTGACCCTAACGCTCTCATTGCTCCTTGCCATGGAGGGCAGGAGTGCGATCAGGCTGCTGACGAACAGAAGAGGACTGATGAGGAGCTTCATTCTGTCCTCAGCGGCGATAATGGTCCTGAACCTGGTTGCCGTGGGCTATTGGACACTCGTGCGGGGAACGAGCATGTACTCGGTTTTGAGGAGGATGGAGGAGTTGACCGAAGGTTATAGGGTTCCCTGGTTCGGAAGCGTTCCCCCGCACCTCCTGCCATTTGCTGCCCTCATGATCTGGTCTATAAGCGGTCTCTTCTTCTTCACCCTAGTT
>JALWYH010000058.1 GCA_027078475.1 Thermoproteota archaeon | reverse complement strand
GGGTGGGATTCGAACCCACGCGGGCCTGACGCCCAGCGGATCTTAAGTCCGCCGCCTTGGTCCTTGCTCGGCCACCCCCGCCGGGTAAAGCGGCTATATGGCTTTTTATAATTTTAGGACATCCGGGCATGGGGTGCTTCGGTGAGCGAACGTACGAGGATAGCCAGCTCCCCTATAGCGGTAACGGATGATGAAGTGCTCGCCTTGGGCTTTGAGATGATAGGGGTACCTGCCAAGGTGATAAGGGGTAGGAGAAGCCTGATAAGGTTCTTCAGGGATAATGAGAGCCAGCTACCTCATGTGGTATTTATCAATGAAAGGGTAGCTGAGGAGATAAGGGACTACAGGGAGGACTTGCTCAGGAGGGGTAAGGTCAGCCCAGTCTTTGCAGTGGTGCCTGACATGGAGGGAGGTAGAGGTGTAAGGCTCAAGGAGCTGGCGTCCTTGCTTGCTAGAGCGCTTGGTAGTGAGGAGTTGAAGTTCTGATCCGCGCGAGGTGATGGGGATGCCTAGGTTGGTTGAGGCAATTATGGAGGCCGAGAAGGAAGCCGCCAGGATCATTCAGGAGGCCGAGAAGGAAGCCAAGAGGATAATAGAGGAAGCTGAGGAGGAAGCCAAGAGGATAATAGAGGAGGCGAAGAAAACACCGGTGGAGGTATCTGTCATGGAGGACGTCGATGAGGAGGTGAGGGAGATCGTCGAGAGGGCAAAGGCGAAGGCAGAAGAACTCAGGAAGGTAGCCTCTGAGAGGATGAGTTACCTCGTCGATGAGGTGGTTAGGGAGGTGCTGGAAGGTGAGTGGGGAGGAAGCAGTTAGTGTGAATAGGGATTCGGAAGCCATAGTCAGGGCCATACTGAAGATGGCCGAGGACAGGGCTAGCGCTATAAGGAGGGAGGCTGAAAAGAGGGCCAAGGAGATCATAGAGGCAGCGCGGAGGGAGGCCGAGGAGATACTGAGATCCAGAAGGGAAAGGGCCGAGAGGGAAATGAGGGAGGAGATTGCTAGGAAGAGGAGTGCTGCCGAAGTAGAGGCTAATCAGATAATACTGACTACAAAGTCCGAGTTACTGAAGGAGTTCTTTAGGATGGTCCATGAGAGGCTGGCCGCCATTGCCGAGGGACAGGACCCCAAATGGAATTACGAGGAGATACTGCTGAGGTACTCCCTAGAAGGAGCGGGGGTGCTAGGTGAGAAGGAGGTCTATCTCATGGGGAGGGAAAAGGACAGGTCACTCCTAGAAAAGGTGGTCAGGAGGATGGGCAAGGAGGGTGTCAGAGCCCACGTTGACGACAGGGCTGTCCCTATTATAGGAGGAGTTGTGGTGAGGGATGCCGGTGATGAGAGGAGGTACTACAACACCTTTGATGGGAGGCTCAGGGCTTACAGAGAGGCCAAGGAGATAGATATCATAGAGAGATTGTTTGAGGGGGTGTGAGTTTGTCCGAGCTTGTTTACAAGGGTAAGGGGGTTATCGTCCACATAAAGGGCCCAGTGGTGGAAGCCGAGGGAATGAGAGGGGCTAAAATCAGAGAGGTAGTCTACGTAGGGGAAGAGAGGCTCATAGGAGAGATAGTGAGGATAGAGGGAGACAAGGCGGTGATCCAAGTATACGAGCCCACCGGGGGAGTGAAGGCCGGAGAGCCTGTGGAGAGGACTGGAGAGCCACTATCGGCCGAGCTAGGACCTGGTCTGCTTGGACAGGTGCTGGACGGTCTTGGCAGACCCTTGGAGATCATAGCCGAGAAGGCGGGCGGTCCCTTCATAACTAGGGGAATAAAGGCCCCGACCCTGCCCAGGGACAGGAAGTGGCAGTGGACCCCTGAAGTCAAGCCCGGTGACGACGTGATTGCTGGCGACGTCCTTGGTACGGTCCCCGAGGGATCAATCGTGCACAAGGTGATGCTCCCGCCCACAGTCGAGAAGGCTAGGGTCGTGGAGGTCCTGCCGGAGGGAGACTACACCATCGAGGATCCTGTGGTAGTGGTGGAGCATATAGGGGGGAAGGAAGAGATCAAGATGTATCACAAGTGGCCTGTCAGGACGCCCAGGCCTTTCAGGGAGAAGTTGGCTCCAGTGGAACTGCTTGTGACTGGCCAGAGGGTAATAGACACGTTCTTCCCGATAGTTAAGGGCGGTACCTCCGCGGTCCCTGGCGGGTTCGGCACTGGCAAGACGGTGACCCTGCACCAGATATCCAAGTGGGCCGACGCTGATGTGGTTGTTTACGTGGGCTGCGGTGAGAGAGGCAACGAGATGACCGACCTGCTCCACACCTTCCCGAAGCTAGTGGATCCGAAGAGTGGGAGGCCGCTTCTGGAGAGGAGCGTCCTGATCGCTAACACGAGTAACATGCCCGTCCCGGCGAGGGAGGCGAGCATATTCATGGGAATTACCTACGCCGAGTACTACAGGGACATGGGGCTCCACGTGGTCCTCACAGCTGATTCCACCTCCAGGTGGGCTGAGGCCCTGAGGGAGCTCAGCTCTAGGCTGGAGGAGATCCCGTCGGAGAGAGGATATCCTGCTTACCTACCGGACTACATAGCTTCATTCTATGAGAGGGCCGGAAGGATAAAGGTTCAGGGTAGGAGGGAGGAGCTAGGCTCTGTGGCGGTCATAGGGGCCGTGAGCCCCTCTGGAGGGGACCTGAACGAGCCTGTCACACAACACACCATGAGATTCGTGGGGGCGTTCTGGGCGCTCGATAAGGACTTGGCCTTCAAGAGGCACTTCCCATCGATAAACTGGCTCAGGAGCTTCTCCAAGTATGTCGGTGGTCTGAGAGACTGGTGGATAGACAACACGGGGCACGACATGATGGCCTACAGGGACAAGGCCATGGCCCTGCTGCAGAGAGCATCAAGCTTGGAGGAGGTGGCTAGGGTGGTGGGAGAGGCAGCCCTCTCGGATGAGAACCGGCTGGTTCTCCTGTCGGCCGAGCTTATCAAGGAGGGATTCCTAGTGCAGAACGCTTTCCACGAGGTGGACACCTACTGCTCCCCCAAGAAGCAGGCCCTGCTTCTGAAGACTCTGCTGGAGTTCTACGATAGGGCGAGACCCATGATAGATGCGGGGGTGCCCATCTCCCGGATAGCCGAGATGAAGTCCTTGGGACTTCTGAGGAGGCTCAAGTTCGTGCCAGAAGAGGAGTTCGAGAACGCCGTCAGAGAAGCGGTGTCCCAGCTCGAGGCCGAGATCTCTTCCCTGCTGGCGGAGGTGAGATGAAATGTCCGTGTATGGTCTGACCTACAAGGGTATAGATCAGGTCAAGGGACCCCTCGTCATAATGAGGGGCGTCCCCGGAGCCGCCTACGAGGAAGTGGTCAGGATATACTCAGAGGACGGAAGAGAGTGGTTCGGCCAGGTGCTGGAGGCTGGCAGGGATAAGGTGGTCATTCAGGTACTGGGCGACACCGAGGGACTCGATTCCAATGCGATGGTGAAGTTCACCGGATCCACCCTGAAGATACCGGTATCCGATGAGATGCTGGGAAGGGTGTTCAATGGGGCGGGAGAGCCGATAGATGGTGGACCCAAGATAAGGGCTGATGACTTCAGGGACATAAATGGTGCTCCCATAAATCCCGCCAAGAGGGACTACCCCGACGAGTTCATAGAGACGGGAATATCCGCCATAGATGGCATGCTGAGCCTGATAAGGGGCCAGAAGCTGCCTATATTCTCGGAGTCCGGGCTGCCGCACAATGAGGTAGCTGCCCAAGTAGCGAGGCAGGCCGTGGTTCCCGGGAAGGCCGAGAGGTTCTCGATAGTCTTCGCTGCCGTTGGCCTCAAGTACGATGACGTCCTCTTCTTCAGGAGACAATTCGAGGAGTTCGGCGCCCTCAGCAGGTCGGTCCTCTTCCTGAACTTGGCCAACGACCCCGTGATAGAGAGGATCACCACCCCGAGGGTCGCCCTCACGGCGGCCGAGTACCTAGCCTTCGACCTAGGAATGGACGTCCTAGTCATAATCACAGACATGACCAACTACTGCGAGGCGCTGAGGGAGCTCAGCTCCGCTAGGGAAGAGGTCCCCAGCAGGAAGGGTTATCCCGGTTACATGTACAGCGATCTGGCGAGCATATACGAGAGGGCCGGGAGGATAATAGGGAGACCGGGGTCCATCACGTTCATGCCCATACTCACCATGCCCGGAGGTGATCTTACCCACCCGATACCCGACCTCACTGGGTACATAACCGAGGGACAGATATTCCTAGACTTGGACCTGCACAACAGGGGAATATACCCGCCGATCAACGTTCTGCCGAGTCTGAGCAGGCTTATGAAGGATGGGATAGGTCCCGGGAAGACCAGAGAGGATCACAAGGAGGTGTCGGATCAGCTCTACGCAGCCTACAGCCAGGGCACTAAGGCAAGGGAGCTTGTGCAGATAGTGGGTGAGGCCGGACTCAGCCCTAGGGAGAAGCTGTACCTAGAGTTTGCTAGGAGGTTCGAGAGGGAGTTCGTGGCCCAAGGATTCAGGGAGAGGAGGAGCATAGAGGAGACCTTGGACATAGCCTGGGACATACTGTCCATACTGCCAGAGGCCGAGCTCACCAGGATAAGTGAGAAGACCCTCAACAAGTTCCATCCCAAGAGGAGAGTAGCCGCCAAAGCAGAGGGTGAGTGAGATTGAGCTTCCGCTCCGTGGGGAGGGTCCTCCCCACCAAGGGTTTTCTGATCAGGCTCAGGGAGAGGACAAGACTACTCCGTTCTGGGGTTGACGCCCTGAAGATGAAGAGGGATCAGCTGGTCAAGGAGAGCCAGAACCTCCTTCCCGACCTGAGGAGGAGGGATGAGGTGGAGAAGAAACTGGAGGAGGCTTACAAGCTCCTCAGACTGGCCTACGCCGCCGCCGGACCTGACGAGATGAGGAAAGCCGCCCTGCTCACTATGCCCCTGCTCACTGAGATGAAGGTGAGGAGCGTCATAGGGGTGGAGATACCTGAGATAAGCATGAAGGAATTCGGACTGGCCACTTCCCCATCGCTTAACGCCGTGGTCATCGCCGCGGCTAGGAAGTTCTCCGAGGCCATAGAGGAGATCATGCCCCTAGTCAATTCCGAGGCCAAGTTCGAGAGACTGGCGGCAGCCCTGGCCGACACGATGAGGAAGGTTAACGCGCTGGAGAAGATAATAATCCCGGATCATGAGGCCGCCATCAAGTACATAGAGGACGCGTTGGAGGAGGACGCGTTGGAGGAGTTCCTGAGGGTAAAGAAGTACAGGCAGTTGAAGAGGGGTGCCTGAGATGTTGAAGGGAGCGAAGAGGAAGTATCTTGTTGTAAGGACCCATGGTCTGGCTTCTCATTTGGTTGATCCGGAGGACGTGAGATCATGGGTATTCTTGGAGGATGAGAGGGCGTTGTTCGACAAACTAGCACCAACCGCCTACGGGAGCTTTTTTGAGGGACCGGAGGATTTGCTCGATGTATCTAAAGTGGAGGAGGCCTGTTTGAGAGTCAATTCAATAAGGGCTAGGAGACTGATATCTCTCTCTAGGGGAACGCCCGTCGAGGGCCTCGTCAGGACGTTCATGAGCAAATACGACATAGAGAACTTGAGGAGGATAGTTTTCTCGCTGTTATTTGGGGGCAGGAAGGAGGAACTGAGACTTTTACCTGTGGAACACTACGTGATAGATGTGGAGAAGCTATCTAAGGCGGATCGATTCGAGACATTGCTGGAGATGTTGGAGGATAAAGGTTTAGCTAAACTACTATCTTCATGGCTCTCCTCCAGCGATAGGGATCTCACGGAGATAGACCTGGCCTTGGACAGGTACTACATGGACCGCCTT
Source organism: Thermoproteota archaeon (assembly GCA_027078475.1). Lineage (GTDB taxonomy): Archaea > Korarchaeota > Korarchaeia > Korarchaeales > Korarchaeaceae > Korarchaeum. The sequence goes on along the minus strand of JALWYH010000058.1, from coordinate 56,931 downwards.
GCAGCTCAACTCAGGGCCATGAAGGTTGGGAGAAGGTCCCCTACTTCAGTTCTGCTGTACTCTTACATCGAGAACATGCTACTGAGGGACTTGTTGAAGTCGAAGTACCTAGGGATCAGAAATGATGTACTCTCTAGGGTATTCTCTAGGCTCCCCTTCAGGAAGCTGCTTGAGATCGCTACGAAGACAGAGGATTTGAATGAGTTCTTAGATGAACTAGTGAACCTAGCTCCATACAGACCTGTTTCCATCGAGATAGGCGGGGCCATAAAGGAGGTCGGAGAGCCATGGGTTATAGAACACGTCGTGGCGAAGAAGACCTACATAGACTCCCTCAGGATAGCTCTGAAGGGATCCATGACCGAGGCGTACATCCTAATGTACCTGATAAGCTCAGAGTGGGAATCTCAGAGCATAAAGACGGTCCTACTCGGGAGGATGAGTGGGGTAAATCCCGAGGTATTGTACAATCTACTGGCTCCTCCCGCCGAGTGACTTATCTTTTATTTTTCCTTAAAATTTTCTCATCATAAGTTCCCCAAAGCCCCATGGATCATTGAAACTCAGGAAGTTAATGCAGGAAAGGCTACTCCTGATTAGAGTAAATAAATAGGGAGGGTTCAGCCTCCCAGTATAAGGAAGGCCACCAGTAGGCCGTAAACTGCTACTCCCTCTGCCAGACCTCCCAATATAAGGACCTGAGTGAATGCATTAGGGTTCTCAGCGAGAAGGGCACTACCACCTATGGCCACCCCATATAGAGCTATTCCCGCAGCGATTGTGCTTCCGAGGATGGCGACGGCGGCCCCTATGAACTTCATACCGCCAGCTCCGGCTGCAGTCTCCTCAGGTGATGCAGCAGCGGCACTGACAATCGACAAGGGAAGGAGTAGTAGAGGAAGACCCAATATCACATACGACAGTAGTTTCTTCTTCCTCACGCTGACCATACGATCACCCATGGCATATCTCCGTCTGCGGAGACCTCTGGGTGCATGATTACTATTAATAAAAAATTTGTTATCAGGAGAGAGAGGGTCCGAGAAGTTCGGAGACCCGCTTGAACTCCCTCCCGGCCGCTTTGTAGAACTTTGAGAAGAACTCGTAGAATGTCAACCTAGTGGCTTGTATGAATGAGAGCATTCCTTCGAGCCCCATGACAGCTATATTCATGAACACGAAGCCAATCAAAGCCCCTGGGGCTATTAAGGATCCCAGATCGGCCAGGGTTGCAATCTCCTTGCCTAGTATGAGTTGAGCCGTCAGGACACCGAAGACCTCGTGAATCACCGCGAAGGCGGCCAGCCTGATGTAGGATAGTGAATTGCTGAAGAGAGCCAGCACGCTCTCTAGCAAGGTCGCGATCATTTCGGACATGCCCTCCCCTACACCGTGCCCTTCTCTCACAGACCTTATCACTGGAGCTATGGCCGTTATGAGGAGGGGCACTACCATAGATATGAATAGCGGGTCTGTTATCGTGCCCACTATGTCGGCATTGTTCCTCACAACGGCGTAGACAGCGCCCGCATACATGATCAGCGTAGCAACTCCCTTGTACTCGAACAGCGCGGCGAAGATGTCTCCCTCAAGCAGTTTGTTGATGGTATTGATCACGAATCCGACCATCAGCTCGAAAGCACCGAACAGGAGGGCGACCGCCATCAGTCTCATAGTATCATGGAGGGGGCTGAGTATGGGGTGATCGGTGAATTCAATGAAGTATACCATGCCGTATAGATATCCGAAGAATGCCGCGGCTATTCCCGAGTAGATCAGCAAGCCAGCCAGTTCCTTCATTGCCCCTCTGGATCTACCCCACAGCAGGGCGCCGAAGAGGGCCAATGTGAGTCCGTGACCCACATCTCCGTACATCATACCGAACATTAGGGGGAAGAATATCGCCGTTATTGGGGTCGGATCCAGTTCCCTTATGGTGGGTAACCCGTAAAGCCTATGGGTTAGCAGCCGAACAGGTCTCAGTATGGCGGGTAACTTGACCTTGGAGGGGACTCCCTCATCTTTTCTCGGCTCTTCGAACTCTAAGGCCGCGTAGTTACCCAGCTTATCCCTGATGGTCCTCTCGAAATCTCCTCTCTTGGATGAGGGGACCCATCCCGACGCGACCGCTATTTCCTCTCCCTCGTAAGTCATCTTCTTCAGTTTCTGAAGAGTTGCTCTCGGTTTTAGGGAGAGCGCTACAGAAGCTAGTATTGCCGCAATTTCTCTGACATGAGATAATAGTTCCTCTGCTCTGTTCTTCAACCTGTCTACCTCTTCCTTTCGGGTTAGTCTCTTTAACTTCTCAATTTCCTCCTCTAACTTACCCCTCTCTGAAATTATTGGTTTAGCACTCTCTATAAGCTCAGATACCCTCTGCTCGGCCTCTCCCGCAGCTACAGCTTTGATGGAGAGCATCTTATCCCTGAGTTTCACGAAGTCCTCTCTCACCTGAGCAATTAGTTTCTTAGCCGTCTGTAGCTTTTCCCTTATGAGTTTGTCTCTCTTGCCGATTTCCTCTTCTAGCTCAGCTATCTGTTGAGACACCTTGGCTATCGCCGGTTCTCTCTCAGCTAACAGGGGGCTCAGCTCGGGTACTCTCTTCATGGTGTCTCTCATTTTATTCCAGAGGCTCTCCACCGCTCTGAGCTCAGATAGTTTATCTCTCTTCATCATGTAGACTTCTATTTCCTTCTTTATCTCCTCAAGTGTTTCTATGAGATCTTGGATACCGATTTTTATCTCCTCTACCTCCTCCTTGTCCGTCAATTCATCCTGGAGGGTTGATAATTTAGTTTCTATTTCGGACAGAGATTCGAGTGCATTCTTCAGGACCTCATTTATATCATCAATGGACATGGAGGGATCCAGGGCCGCGTTTATTAGCGACGAGACCCTCATGAGGCTCCTGTCTGTCTCCAGCAGCATCCTACCCAGACGTAACTTAGAAGGGTCCTCCTCAGTTATCTCAAGTGCAGCCGCGTAGTACTCCCTTATCTTCAACTCTAGCTCAACTAGCTTATCCTCCAGCTCTTTCAATCTCTGAATCCTCTCTCTCAGCAGCGATTTCGCCTTTTTGGCCAGTTCTATCTCTCTCCTAACAGAGAGATATTTTCCCACTAGGTCATCCAGTTCTGAGATCATCTTCCTGTAATCAGTGACCTGAGAAGGATTAGATCTGGCATGTTCTAAAACATCTTCCAGTGATATTCCTGTCAGGGCACTAGTTCTCTCCAGAGCTCTGATTATCTCCTCATATGCGTCGAGATCTGGAGTTTCTATGTTCTCTGGAGGTTTAACACCTGGAAGTCCCTCAGGGGGTTCAACGTGGACATCATCGAACTCCATCAGGGCCTCGGCCATGCTGTCCACGTGCAATTTGGTCGTGTAAGCGTAGAATCTGACCACCTTTTCCGGCTTGAGCATGCAGATCACCTTTCAGGTGTCCGGTAGGTCCACCTCCGTTTATTAAAAATGATTACAGGTCAATGAGAAGCGAAGGGACATGAGGCTACTCCTGTCGGTCGGCACGAGGCCCGAGATAATCAAGATGGCGCCAGTATATGAGGCCTTGTCCAAGATTAGGGAGACCGAACTCTTCCTCGTCCACACAGGACAGCACTACGATTGGGAGATGAGCGAGATTTTCTTCTCAGAGCTCGGACTCGAGGAACCGGATCTGAACTTGGGCATAGGCTCTGGCGATCAGATGGCGCAGACAGCAGGGGTGATGAGGGAGATGGGCAAGGTCATAGTCAATTACGAGCCAGACGCGGTCCTCTCTGTGGGAGATACGAACTCCGTCCTTGGGACTGCACTGGCTTCCTCCAAGCTCGAGACCCCCTTTATCCATATAGAGTCTGGGCTCCGGAGCTATGACTTCACCATGCCGGAGGAGGTTAACAGAAGAGCGGCAGATCATCTGGCCGCGTTGAATTTCGCCCCGACACCTAGGGCCCTGTCCAACCTCAGCGAGGAGGGCTACCCACCCAAAAGGGTGATCCTCAGTGGGAACACGATAGTAGATGTTGTGGAGAGGATGCTGGGAGCTATAGAGAAGTCAACCATTCTGAGGGATCTGGGTGTCAGTGAGGGTGAGCCCCTGATGACAGTCACGGTCCATAGGAAGGAGAACGCCGACAGGGAGTACAGGATGCTGGGCATAGTCAAGGCGCTGAGAGAGCTGGATGAGGTTACCGTGGTCTGGCCACTCCATCCCCGGACCAAGAAGAGACTCAGGTCCTACGGCCTCCTAGATGAGCTGAAATCGATGGAGCATGTGATGCTGGTGGATCCTCTCGGCTACTTAGACTTTCTCCGACTTTTGTCCGCCTCCGACGTGGTGGCTACCGACTCGGGTGGGGTTCAAGAAGAATCGGCCACCCTCAAGAAGCCATGCGTGATTCTCAGGGATAATACCGAGAGGCCGGAGATCGTGGAGCTGGGTTTCGGTGAGGTGGTGGGGACCAACCCTTCCTCTATTGTCTCGGCCGTGAGAAAGTACCTGTACCAAGAGGAGGTGAGGAGAACTATAGAGAGCCTTCCCAACCCGTTCGGGGATGGCACAGCATCAAAGAGGATAGCCGATGTCCTGTGGAGGGTCTGGGACCTGAAGTCACTCAAACCAGAGTCCCCTCACTACAGGGGTGGATCCCCACACTACGTCGCATTCGTCGTTGGGGGAAGGGCGAGGGGAATCACAATCTCCCAGTTCGCCGAAATGACGGGTTATGAGGTCGTGTCCGTGTATGATCCAGCGGGCAGCCCTCTCCCCTTCGGACCCAGCACCCCCTTGATGGAGGGGGAGATAGTGAGGGCGAGGGGTGATCCCTTCGATTCGCCTAGGCTCTCGAAGCTGTTGGGGAGGTGAAGGTTTGAACCCTCTCGATCTCATGGGAGTTCTCCTGATAGTGATGGGCCTCATCTTGGTGGTCCTGGCTCTGATCTTACCATCGAGAAAGTTCGGTGATTACAGCGTCGGGGGGATAATACTCATCGGCCCCATACCCATAGTCTTCGGGAAGAACGTGAGGACCTCCTTGCTCATCGTCCTAGTGGCCGTGTCCCTGCTGCTGATGCTGGCGATGATAGCGCTCATGGGGGTCTGGTCATGAGCGAAGTGGATGAAGGGATCTTCGTCAGGGTCTTCCTCGTCTTCATGGGGATATCCCTGATGATGATGGGGTTCATGGCCCTGATGGTGTCTCACTCCAGAGGTCTCGGATCCGGAGGGGGCTTCGTCGTGGTTATAGGCCCATTCATATTCGCGGCCGGTGAGAATGTGCCTCCGGAGGTTACCGTGGCTCTGGTCCTGATCTCACTAGCTTTAATTCTGGCCCTCATCTACGTGGTTAGACGATGGGTGGGGGGCTCGCGATGGTAGAGGTGTTCCTTTCCCTAGACTTGGTATCCCTAGAGGAGGCCCTGAGGATAGCCGGACAGGCCGTCGAGGCTGGCTTCAGGGAGATAGAGATTGGGACTCCCTTGATAAAGTCGGAGGGAATGAGGTCCGTTAGGGGGATGAGGGAGCGCTTCCCCGATCTTAAGCTGTTCGCGGATACCAAGACCATGGATACCGGCTATCTAGAGGCCGATCTGGCTTTCTCCTCGGGGGCCGACATCATGAGCGTCATGGCCGTGTCTCCGAACGAGACCATAAAGGAAGCGGTCAGGAGGGCCGAGGAATCGGGTGGAGAGGTGCTGGTCGACACCCTAGGCCTAGAGAATGCGATCCCAAGGTTGAGGGAGGTTATTGAATTCGGAGTTCATAGGATCTGCCTGCACAAGGGGGTCGACGAGGGGGTCTTCTCGGACTACGATCTCTTGGACTCGGTCAGGGAACTCGGGGTGAGGATAGGGGTGGCCGGGGGTATAAACGAGGGCACGATAGGCGAGGTAGCGAGAAAGGCGGATTTCGTCATGGTGGGAAGAGCCATAACTAAGTCCGATGACCCAAAGGAGGCCGCCGCCAAGATTCTGAGGGAGGCGGGTCTTCTACCTTGATCTTCTCCTTCTCCTCCTTTTCCCAGTCAGCCTCCTCTTTATTGCCTCCGTCTCCACCTTGGCGAGTTCGGCCATGAAGTCCTCACTCAGCTCCCCGTGCCTTGACAGGAGCCATTCTATATCGATGGGATCCACCCCCCTGGCGGCCATCGCCACCACGGCTGGCAATCCGTATCTCTCAGTCAGGCTCCCAAGTTCGTACACCCTGTTAGCCAGCTCCCAGTTGGGGACCGAGGGCTTCCCCCTCTTCTTGGACTCCTCAACGTACTCCTTGGCCTCTGAGGCCCAGTAACCGGACAAGGCTGCTATCCTCCCACTGCCGCAGATGGGGCATCTGGGAACCCTCGCCATGTCGAGGAGGCTCGATACGGTCGTGTCCATGCTCCACCTCCAACAATTGGAGCAAACCAAGGTCACCTGCTGGGAGAGTATCCTATACTTGAAGCTCTCAAGCAGCCTCCTGCTGAGCTCCGCCGGGGGTATTATCTCCATGGGAAGGCCAGACCTCTCCAGACCCAGCAGGGACAGGGGGCTGGGGCCTCTCTTGGCGGATGTGACGATCTCCACCTTCCCCGAGGCTATGGATTCCAGCAGGTCCAAGGTCCCCTCAACGTCGAAATCCTTCGTCATAACCTCCCTGAGCGCTTCCCTGTACACCGGAGTTCCCTCGTACGCGCTCGCCAGCTTGCTCAGGCTTATGATTCTGGAACTGGCGGTGTCCCTGATCAACCCCATCCTCTTCGCCACATGGAGAAGCCTTATCCTGAAGAAGGAGCTCCTCTCCACGGACTCCTTCAAGAAGTCCCTTCCTCCCCTTGCCAAGCGACGGAGGGCTTCCGAAACAGCGGCCCCGCTCACCCCCATTATCACTATCCTGTATGGGTCCTCGGAGACCCTCACAGCCACCTTGAACTCCCTAGATATCAGAAGGGAGATGGCCCTCCCCAAGGTTCTGTTCACCAAGCTGCCATTGGTTGAGTGTATCACGACTCCTGAACCCGGGATCTCCTCTATCACCATCCTCTTATCAGTGGGAAGGGGGTATCCCTGGGAGATATGATCTATCACGGTCCCCAGCGCCCTTTTCAGGTCTTCCTCCTGGATCGAGGGATACCTACTCCTCAACTCCTCGATCAGGCGACCCAAGCTTCCACCACGCAGCGACTCCTCGGTAAGCCTCCTTATTGTCCCTACTTCCAGGGCCGTCTCCCTTGCTACCGGAAGCTGCTCCCCTATCCAGCTCGGAACTGCTCCCACCGGGTCGAAGACCTGCTCGACGAATATCCTGCCTCCTTCTATCCTCTTAACCCTCCAGACGGAACCCCTGAAGACGAACTTCACCCCGGGAAGCAGGTACTCCAGCACGAAGGTCTCATCCAGCTGCCCTATGTAGAAGCCAGTCGTATCATCTATCACCGGATAGGTTATCGTGTCGGGTATGGTGGAGACGTTGGAGAAGAAGTACTCGTGGGCCAGTCCACCCCCGTATCGTTTCACGGAGTCCTCCACCTCATCGTACCAGATGATCCTAGGCCAGGCCCTAGACATGAAGGAGAATAGCTCCCTGACCTCCTCCACGGTAATCTCCCTATAGGGCCAGGACCTGCGGACTATTTCCACCAAGTCCTCCAGCCGGATCGATCTCTCCACTAGGAGTAGACCTATGGTGCTATGGTAGAGCACATCGTAAGAGCGTTCTAGAGGTCTTAGTTCCTCGAGATCCCCATGTAGAGCCCTCCTGGCCAGGACTATCGACTCCAAGTAGTCATCAGAATCCTGGGCCACGATGACTCCACGAGCCCTCCGCCCGGGCCCGTGACCGGACCGCCCCACCCTCTGGAGCAGCTTCATTGCCTGCCTCGGGGAGCCGTACTGGACCACCAAGTCCACATGACCAACATCTATTCCCAGTTCTAGGGAACTGGTACTTATCACCGCCGACAGTTCACCCCTCTTGAGCATGGATTCGCTCTCCATCCTAGCATCCTTGGAGAGGGAACTGTGATGCACGTGTATCCTGAGCTCCTCGAAGGCTTTCCTCATTCGGTAGCCTAGGGCCTCCGCCATGGACCTTGTGTTTGTGAACACTATGGCCGATCTAGCTTCCTTGATGAGATCTGCCAGCAGTCTAACCCTAGCCACCACATCCGGTTCCAGCAGCATCCTCTTGGATAGTCGGGCATCTCTCTCCGATGGTTCGGGAAAGGTGACGAGTATCTCCATCTCCCTGCTCTCCCTAGAGTGGATGATCCTCCCCTCCCTACCGTGGGAGAAGTACCTCAAGGCCAGCTCCGGGTTTCCCAGAGATGCCGAGAGCATGAGCCTCTGGAAAGGCCTGCCAACGATCCTCTCGAGCCTTTCCAATGTGAGGGAGAGCTGAGTACCCCTCTTGTCATCTAAGAGCTCGTGAACCTCGTCGACTATCACGTACCTCACGTTCCTCAACCACTGGGATATCTTGGGACCGGACATTATGATCAACAGTGTTTCCGGGGTTGTTATCAGAATGCGAGGCGGGGATCTCGCCTGCCTGGCCCTCTCAGCTTTAGGTGTGTCACCATGCCTGACTCCCACGGTAAAGCCACAGCTGGAGGACCAGTAGGTGACCCTCTCCTCGAGATCCCTGTTGAGAGCTCTTAGAGGGGTTATGTAGAGGAGAATGAATCCCCCTTGGTCCCTATCCTTTGCCATCATGGTGAGGACGGGCCATAGCGCAGCCTCCGTCTTGCCCGAACCAGTAGGCGCAACCAAGAGGGAGTTCATCCCAGAGAGGATCACTGGAATGGCCTTCTCTTGAATCTCCGTTGGCTCGTCTATCCCTCTATCCTTTATAGCCTTCTTCAGGCAATCCGGAAATAGATCGAATATATTTCGTGCATTCATTTAAATTTTTCACCATTCTATACTCTCTAGAAGACCTCTGCGTTAACGAGGTGGTCGGCAGGATTGATAAGCTTTTTTAACTCGGTTATCGACCCTATCATGGGCAATCCCTAAGACGAGTTCTGAAGTACCCAGTGTAAAGAGGTGATATGTATGGCCGTCGCAGGTGGCGTGGGTGGCGAGGGAGCTGGAGCGATCCCCGTGCTCATACTCAAGGAGGGCACTTCCAGGACGAAGGGTAAGGAGGCCCTCAGGCTCAACATAACGGTGGCCAAGGCTATAGCTGACACCATAAGGACGTCCCTGAGCCCCAAGGGCATGCAGAAGATGCTCGTGGATCCCTTCGGTGATGTGATAATAACGCACGATGGTGCCACGATAATGAAGGAGATCGAGGTTGAGCATCCGACAGCCAAGATGATGGTGGATCTCGCTAAGTCACAGGAACAGGAGGCCGGGGATGGTACCACCACTGTTGTTCTTTTAGCGGGTGAGTTTCTGGCCAAGGCCGAGGACCTCCTAGATCTGGGCATCCATCCAACGGTGATAATATCCGGTTACAGAAAGGCGGCAGAGAAGGCGGTGGAGTACCTGAACGAGATTGCCATAAGAGTGCCATGGAACGACAGAGAGCTGCTGAAGAAGGTCGCAAAGATAGCTATGAGCAGCAAGTCTGCCAAGGTGGCCTTGGACTATCTGGCCGACCTAGTCGTCGATGCGGCTCTTCAGGTGGTTGAGGAGAGAGACGGCAAGAAGATAGTTGACCTAGACAACATAAAGTTGGAAAAGAAAGAAGGAGGATCCCTGTTCGATACCAAGTTGATCAAGGGGGTCGTTATAGACAAGGAGGTCGTGCATCCTAGGATGCCCAGGAGGGTTGAAAACGCAAAGATAGCCTTGATAGAGAGTGCTCTTGAGATAAAGAAGCCAGAGCTATCCTCCAAGATCAGAGTAACCTCCCCCACTCAGGTGAAGGAGTTCCTCGATCAGGAGAAGCAGATGCTGGCAGAGCTGGTAGAGAAGATAGCCGCCACCGGTGCCAACGTGGTGTTCTGCCAGAAGGGAATAGATGACGTGGCTCAACACTTCTTGGCTAAGCACGGTATACTGGCCGTCAGGAGAGTGAGAAAGTCTGACATGGAGAAGCTGGCTAAGGCCACGGGCGCCAAGATAGTGGTTAACGTGAAGGAAATCTCCGAGAAGGACCTCGGCTACGCCGAGCTGGTGGAGGAGAGAAGGGTTGGAGAGGACAAGATGGTCTTCGTTGAGGGATGCAAGGATCCCAGGGCCGTCAGCATACTGATAAGGGGAGGAGAGAAGCAGGTCATTGATGAGGCTGAGAGGAACCTGCACGACGCCCTTAGCGTGGTCAGGAATGTGATAGAGGATGAGAAGATTGTAGTGGGTGCTGGAGCGGCGTGGATCGATCTGGTGCTCAAGCTCAGGGACTATGCAGTTCAGCTTGGTGGAAAGGAGCAGAACGTTGTGGAGAAGTTCGCGGAGGCCCTGGAGAGCATTCCTAAGACGCTGATAGAGAACGCAGGCCATGACCCGATAGTGAAGCTGGCTGAGCTGAGGAAGGTTCACGCTGAGGGTAAGAAGGAGTTTGGCTTCAACATATACACTGGAGAGATAGAGAACATGTATGAGAAGGACGTGATAGAGCCGGAGAGAGTTATAAGGAGGGCCATAGAGTCAGCCTCCGAGTTCGCCACCACCGTGCTAAAGATAGACGACATAATAGCGGCCTCTGGGAAGAAGTTCGAGGGCGGAAAGGGAAAGGGTGAGGAGTGAAGTGGCCTCAGAAGGCGATCTGCTGGGTCCAATGAGGCTCACCAAGTTCGAGCGCATCAGGATAATATCGATCCGAGCCCAGCAGATCGCTGCCGGTTCTCCCCTCTTTTTAGATGAGAACGAGATACCGGAAGGCCTGACCGATCCCGTTGAACTTGCGAAGTTAGAACTGAAGAAGGGAAAGCTCCCACTTATCTTGGAGAGGAAGGAGGGTGACAAGGTCTCCCTCTTGGATGTTAGGAAGCTCCTGAAGTGAGAGTAACTTTTTTAATTGCTGAGTGGTGAGTCAAACACAGCTCGCCCTCCAGGCTCCCCAGTGAAAGAGGCGGGCCTACAGAGGATAGAGAGGTGATGCGCATGGTGGCTGAAGAGGGAATCGTCTATGTTGGTAAGAAGCCTGCTATCAACTACGTTATGGCTACCACCCTCCAGATAAACAGGGGTGTGAAGAAGATCGTGCTGAAGGCTAGAGGTAGGTCCATCTCTAGGGCCGTGGACGTGGCCGAGATAACTAGGCTCAAGTACTTCCCCGGTAAGATCAAGATAACCGATCTCAGGACCGGCACCGAGGAAATCATCGACGAGAACGGTAGCAGGAGGGACATAAGCGTAATAGAGATCGAGCTCACCCAAGTGTGAGCCCGGGGGGAGAAACCCCCTCTAATTTTTGGGTAAATTTCTTATTTCACCCGAGGCGGTAGGACCGATCATCATGGATAAGGAGAAGCGGCCCTACTTCTGGCTGGATAAAATAGCGGAGGACTTGGTCGAGAGAGAGAAGAGGCTGGGAAGGAAGATAGATGTACTGAGGGTCGAATCTGGGATAGGAGCTAGCGGTTTTCCCCACATAGGATCAGTGGGAGATTCGCTGAGGGCCTATGGAGTGAAGATGGCCCTCGAGGAGCTTGGTCAGAGGAGCGAGCTTATAGCCTACAGCGATGACAGGGACGGGTTGAGGAAGGTCCCGGCTGGAGTTCCCGAGGAGTACTCCAAGTACCTAGGCATGCCCGTGAGTGAGATACCGGATCCCTGGGGCTGCCACTCCAGCTACGGGGAACACATGAGCTCCATGCTTATTGAAGCCCTTGAGATGCTGGGGATCGAGTTCACCTTCATCTCGGCCACCGAGGCCTACAAGTCCGGGCTCTTGGACGATCAAGTATCCAAGCTGCTCGAGAACAGCGATAAGGTAGACAGGATAATCAGAGAGGAGGTTGGGTCGAGTAAGCCGGAGGGGTGGGTGCATTACTGGCCTAGATGTGAGAGGTGCGGCAGGATATACACCACTAGGGTCATTAAGGTGATACCTGAGGAGGGAAAGGGGATCGACGCTTGCGATCAGGAGTTCAAGGGGATAAGGGGGTGCGGTTATGTGGGGGAGGCCTCGTACCGCAGGGGGGATGGGAAGCTATCGTGGAAGGGAGAGTTCGCGGCAAGGTGGGCCGCCTTGGGCATAGTCTTTGAACCTCACGGTAAGGACATAACGGACTCCTTCAGGGTGAACGAGAGGATAGCTAGAGAGATACTGGGATACGAGCCGCCCATGACCGTCATGTATGAGATGTTCCTCGATTCAACCAAGAGGAAGATAAGCAAGAGCGCGGGAAACGTCATCACACCCCAAATGTGGATGGAATTCTCCCCTCCCGAGGCCCTTAGGATGCTCATGTTCAAGAGATACCACGGAACTAGGAGCATCTCCCTCCAGAGCTCCCCGTTGTACATAAATGAGCTGGAGAACAATGTGAGAAAATATCACAACCTAGAGAGAATAAAGAGCGAGAGGGATAGGACCACCCTGAAGAGGCTGATGGAGTACACTTACCTCATGGAGGGGGTTCCCGAGCCCTGGCCCTACAGGTACTCGGCGGTCCTTAACGTGGTATCCATGTTGCCCAGAGAGATGGATTTCGAGGAGCTCGTCAGGGTCACTGCTGACCTGATATCCAAGTACTACGATATGGATCCCGAGTCCCTTTTGGAAGATGGTATGTTCAGGAGGTACGTCCGTTATGCCAAGAACTACGTCGATAATTTCGGCAGTAAGGAGCTCGGTACCGTCGAGATCGAGGGCAACATCCTAAACGCCGTGATTTCCTTCGTTGAGAGATTGAGGGAGGGCATGGAAGCGAACGAAATACAAGATTTGGCCTTCGACACAGCCAGAGAGAAGGGCGTGCCCGTGGGAGACTTCTTCAGGGCTCTCTACATGATCTTGTTAGGTCAGCCTCGCGGGCCGAAGATGGGACCGCTCATCTCTAGGGTTGGCGTGAACAGATTTAAGGACCTCTTCAGGAGATCCATGGAGGAAGGTAGGATTGTCAGAAAGGAGTGAAAGGATAAAGAATTTGCTCAAATTGAGGGAGCTTCTGAAGAGGAGGATAGATAAGCTGGAAAGGGAGATCATTCAGCTTAGAGAGATGGTCGAGGCCCTCGATCAGACGTTGCTTGAGCAGACCCTCGTGACGGCAGATCAGCTGAAGCCAGAACCCCAGAAGGCAGTTGAGATAGAGGAGAGGAAGATACTATCTGAGGAAGGTGAGCTTATAGGAATAGTTAGGATAAACAGGGAATCTGGTAGCATGGTGTTCGTACCTACCGAGAACGTGGTGGTGAGCGCGAGGGAGAGACCGATTAGCTCCTTCCTCGTCAGGAAGGTGGAGGAGTATGGCGGCAGATGCCTCGTCGAGGAGACCTCTGACGGAAGGGTTAGGTCAATTAGGATCGAGGTCCGGGAACCTAGGAGTATGGAGAGGATCTTCAGGGCGCTGAGATGGGCCGTGTCAAAGTCGCTGGTTCAGTAGAGGACCGACTCCACTATTCCGGCCGCCCTGCCCAGGAAGTCCCATCCCTCAAATCTCTTCCTGAAGTCCCTAGCCCTCCTCTCGTAATCTGGTTGAAGGAGGGATCTCACAGCGTCGAAGAACTTGCTTCTGACCTCAGATTGTCTGACGACCAGACCCAGTCCCATCTCCTCTATTGAGCGTGCGTTCTCCATTTTCTCGGTCTGACCCGGAACGGGTATCAGCATGAGCGGCCTTCCGCACATAAGGGCCTCGGCTATGGTAGTGTGCCCCGCCCTTGAGACCACCACCCTCGCTTCAGAGAGGGCTCTCCACTTGTCTGGGAGCCATCCATAAACCCTCACGTTATCGTCCACCTCCCACTTCACCGAGCTATTCGGCTCACCAAGAGAAACGACGAACTCGTAGTTCTTGAGGTCTGAGGGGACTCTCCTGAGAATCTCCTCCATAACAGCAGCCAGGGACCTCCTCTCGGCACCGGGACCAGAGATCATGATCAGGATCACGTTCCCTCCGGCATTGGGATCGCATTTCGGCTCTATCAGTGGACCTGAGAATACTATCCTGTCCATGAGCGGCTTGGGGAGTCCGGATGTATGGTACTTAGAGATGCTGTAGGGGGGCGGGAAATCGGCGATTATGGATGCTTGTGATAGTCCCCAGAACCTAGTCATGGCTGTGTTCAGGAGTCTCTCCACCACCGATGAGAAGACGCTGTATCCTTCGACATCGTTCAGTTCATCCAGAGGTCCATTCCTCCTGATTAAGGGAGAGAGGAGGAGTTTAGGTTGATTGAGCAGGACAACGCTTGGTATGCCTAGGTACTGGGCAGCTATGAGGGTGGAGATCCTCGAGTCTGATATCACTATGTCCGGTGAGATGGATTCCATGTTCTCCTTCTCCACCTTGATGTGGCGGAAGAATTTCCGCAGCTCTGATAGACTCTTTAAGGTCCCCCAGAGATCCGGGCTCCCATCAGGCTTCTGTTTCCAGGTCATCTCCTCACCGCAGTGGATGACCTTCACCCCGCTGGCTCCTCTCAGGTAGGAGGATGCGTCTCCGTATACGGAGAAGAAAATGGAGAACCCCTCGCTCCTGAGCCTCATGGCTAGGTTCATGGATCTAGAGGCATGCCCGTAGCCGATCCCGAGTGGAGAGAAATAGGCCTTGAGCATCTCTCAGACCTGTCCTAGCTCCTTCCTTACGATTCTACCACCTGGTTCTTCCTCCTCGAAGATCTCCGCGGAGAACCTGTATACTTCCGTTCCCTCCTTGAGCCAGCAGTCCACCCACATCCCGGCCTTGATGCACGTCTGGCTCAGGAACTCCTCCGAATTCCAAGAATACTCGACGGCAACCTGCGGGAGCAAGAGTCCAGAATAGGCTCCACGACGAACTATCAGGCCGTGTTTACCGATCTTCACGATTTTGGGGAGATCCAGTCTGCTTTCCACCCTGTTATCTATCCTCTCAGGAGGGGTGAGCACGGACACCTCCACCGTGATGCGCCCTAGTTCGTCCTCTGAAAGGGGGGGAAAACGGGGATCATCGAAGGCCGCTGCCACAGCCGCCCTAATGACGGCCCTGTAAAGCGGGAGAACAGGCTCAGGATAGCCTATGCATCCCCTGAGCTCTCCCTCCGGGTATGTATTCAGGGTAACAAATGCACCATAACGGTTTTTCAGCCTAGGAAAGGGCGGTTCTTCTTCCAGCAGATTCCCGCTCCCGATATAATGCTCTATGGACCTCCTAGCAAGTCTGACCAGATATACACCCTCCTCCATCGTGAGCTCTCCCATGGTATCACCTCAGGATCGCCACCGGGTAGCCCAACCTCCCACCGGCGTGTTCCGCCACTGCCTCGCATTTTAGTGTGAGTAGGTGCAGCACCCTAGTCTTAAGGTTCAGCTCAGTTATGGTCTCGTAGTTGGCCATGCCCTTGGCTATTATGAGCCTCGACGACCTGAGGATGTTCATGTTAACCTCCGTCTCCCTGTCGGGCATCAAGCCCAGGGGAGAGCGAAGTCCGAACATGTAGGGGGACTTGTAGAGGAGCCTCAACTCGTCCACGGTGAGGTCGTCCGCGGTCGGGGTACTCTTCGCGAATAGATAGACCGTCTTGCCGATCTGTTCCAAGTACTGGACCAGGAGGAGGTCCACTGGAGCCTCATGAGCGTTGTCGAAGATGAAGGATATTATGTCCCCCTTGTCAGCCTTGGATATCAGGTCGAAGGCCTCCTCAGTGTCGTCTATATCGAAACCCCTGCTGACTACCTCTGTGAACCTCTCTATGGGATTCGCCCTTGACAGGGAAACCTCGTATCCATTGACCGAGGAGGAGTTGAGGGCTAACCACCTGAACCTCTGGTATCCCTCTGGCAGGTTGGGTAGCTCACCCCTTATTAGGGGAAGCAGCTCCCTGCGCATCAGCTCGATCAGATCCCTCTTCCTCTCGGCGAAGGGATCCTCCAGGCCAGTGTAGGATTTGAGGATCCTCTCCCTCTCCGCTGCCAGGTGAGCCGGGGTCGGTGCGCTTTCAATCTGGGAGTGAAGTATCCCGACTATGTCTCCTATGAAGGAAAGTCTCCTCCCTCTACTCAGGAGCGAGGCCTCCCTAGTCGCCACCTTGAGAATGCAGGCCGGGCACCTGTAGTCGAGCTTCATCCCTATCGGAGGTGATGCCTCCAAAAAGCTGATTAAGATTTGGTGGATCTACCGGTGATGGAGACCCCAAGACTCCTGATCAATTTGAAGACTTACGCCCAGTCAAGCGGGGAGAGGGCTGTGGAGATAGCCAGGCAGGCAGAGAGGGCATGGAAGGAAACAGGCGTTCTCATAGCGGTGGCGCCTAGCTTGGTGGACCTGAGGACAGTGGCGTTGGGTGTCGAGATTCCGGTGTACTCCCAGCACGTCGATCCGCTGGATCCGGGAGCTCATACGGGACATGTACCAGCGGAGCTGGTAAAGGAGGCAGGGGCCACTGGCTCCCTGATAAACCACTCGGAGAGGCAGGTGGGCCTGCACCACATAGGGGAGGCGATATCCAAGTTGAGGAAGTTGGGCCTCTCCTCGATAGTGTGCGCCCCCACGCCGGGGGAGTCGGCCGCCGTTGCCGCCCTGTCCCCCGATGCCGTCGCAATAGAACCGCCTGAGCTGATAGGCACGGGAATTCCCGTCTCCAAGGCGAAGCCGGGGATAGTGCAGGATTCCCTGAAGGCCGTTGTCGATGTTAACCCTGATGTGGACCTCCTGTGCGGGGCTGGCATAACCAGCGGGGAGGACGTGGCCGCGGCGATCAGGCTCGGCAGCTACGGAGTGTTAGTGGCATCGGCGGTGGCAAAGAGCCCCAGACCGTATGAAAAAATAAGGGAGTTGACGGCCCCCTTCGTGGATCTCACTCGGGCCTGAACCTATCCCTCAATTTCTCCAGCACCTTCGGCAGGGTGGTGTACTCCATCTCCTCCGGCCCCAGCCTGTGGGGCATGAATGGACCGTGTCTCCTCATGTAGTCTGTGATTAGGTTGGCCATTCTCCTAGTCTCATCGAAGGCCACGTCCGAGAACAGGTCACTGGGACCTATCAGCTTGGAATTCTGGATCTGGAAACCAAGGGCGACTATCCTCGGCGGTCCGTCGAACCTGCTGGGCCGAGCATCGGCCTCCGACACCGGCATGAGAGGGCCGTGATGCGATCCCCTCATCCACCCGGCCACGAGAAAGGGGAAGGAGTAGGGCTCGAGGACCTCGCCCAGTGCGGGAAAGCCGCTCTGAGCCCTGACTATGGCCACGGGATCATCCTTGCCCACGTACTTGCCCGCGATCAGGTTGAGCCTGGTGGTGCTGACCACCGCGGCTATCTCTCTGTCCGACTTCCTGAAGATCCTGCGCACTACGTACCTGCTGGGCGTGCCTATCAGGGAGAGTATGTCGTACATCTCCTCAGGGGAGGACATCTCGACCACCTTGCTCTCCATCACATCCATTATCTCGAAGATGAAACCGTCGTGAAGTCTGGGGTCTATCACGAGTCCCGCCGTGTTGAAGGGATCTGCGAACGTCCTGAAAATCGGAAGGTTGAATGCCCCAGGTTCAGTCTTATCAGCCATGAACACTACTATCGGATCTGAAGGTCTCTCCTCGAACTCCATCTCAGCCACTCCGGGACCCATTCCCTTAAGATTGCCGGAGAAAGCATCCTTAAGCAGGTCCTGCCCGGCGCCATAAAGCCCAAGCTCCTTAGCCACTTCCGTTCCCTTTTTGAACACATTCCAGGCTAACTCATGTATCTCGGGATTCTCCACCCCTTTCCTGTGGGTCATGATCAGCTGTAAGTCGTCCCCAACCGCGGTCACGTAGAAATCCTCTATCACCCTCTCGCTCTTGGCTTCTGCCAGCTCCTGAGAGGCCACTTCCTTGAGCTTGGGATGAACAACGTGGTGGCCAGCAAGCCCACCAATATCAGCCTTGATGACCGATACCGTCGTCTTTACCATGAGCTCACCCGCGCTGTAGACCCTAAGCTAAAATAAAAAGGACTGGAGTCGAGCGGAGGAACCTTCAATCGAAAACCAGATATCCTCCCTCGGCCAAGATCCTTCTAAGCTTGTAGACGGCTCTCTTGACGTCCGATTCCTTCTTCGCACCGGTGCACACGAGGCTTCCGGAGGCGAATATCAAGAAGACCACGTCCGGATCCTTCATCCTGAATATCAGCCCGGGAAACTGCTCCGGCTCATACAGGGTATTGGGGAGCTCCAACGCGAGTTTCTCAATATCAACCTTGACGAAGAGTTTGGCAGAGGCCACTATGTTTTCCGCCTTTATCAGAGGTCTCCTCTTTACCTCTATTCCGTGCTTCTTCAGAACCTCTATCGCCGCATTTATTGCCCTAGCTGACTCCTCAACTGATTTGGTACCCGTGCAGACGAATTTTCCACTGCTGAAGAGTAATAATGCCGCTTTGGGTTCGTCCAGCTTGAGGACGAGTCCGGGAAATTTTTCAGGGTCGTACCTAGATTTCTTTATCTTTTTGGATATCTCATGCAAGTCGAGCTTCTGTCTTATGTCCGCCGAGGACACCACGTTCTGAATGGTTATCTCGGGCTCCCTGAGCTTGCTTAAAATCTTCTCTACATCTTCCTTTTCCGCGCGTCTCTCTTCCATTATTTCGCTATCTCCATCGTCGAATGACATAGTTTTCCCCGTTTCACTACTATCCGAGGACCCATTATATATAAAGGAGAGGCAGCTAGTCCCCTGCCGTAGAGACCTCTCCCGATCCTGGATGGCGGCCCTCCTTTATGTCTGTCGTGTTTACTCTATTCTCCTCATCGTATTCGGTTTGATCGAACCTTAAGGCATCCATAGCCCCATCTCCCTCTCCCATCATCTTTGCATACTGGTAGAGGAGGTATGCCGCAATTATTCCGACGATTGCCAGCTTAGCTGGCAAGGTCTGGAGAAGTTCAAGCACAGTCCCTACGTAAGGAATGCGGAGCACCACCTTTCCATAGATGTCCCTGATGGTCCTGAAGCCTGGATCGGGGAGGGCATTGTTATCGCCCTTGGTGTAGAAGATGGGGCCAGCGGGAGTCCTATCTATCCTTATTATCCTGTGAACTATCAAGGAGCCCGACCAAGGGGTCCTGAAGACAATTATGTCACCGACCTTCAGGCTGTACGGGTCCGCTCCCACGACTATGAGCAGATCCCCGACCTCCAGTGTCGGCCTCATGGATCCGGAGGTGACCACTGTGAAGGGTGATTCCACACCCGTTACCAAGGGCAAGACTACCTTGAAGAAGCCCAAGAAGACCACGAAGAGGATGATCAATATAAGTACTTCCTTAGCGAGCCATTTATTCGCCTGATCACCGGGCAATTCAGATCGCCTTCACTACCTTCGGTTCCTCCTTCCTCACCTTCCTCAGGATCCTGTAGCCGCACCTAGGACACTTGAAGTCTTTGAAGTACTCCTCCATCTCCTCCTTTGTGAACACGTAGCCGCACCTGAGGCACTGATACATTCCAGATCACCATGAAGCCGGTTCAGGGGAATAAAAAGATTATTCTTTCATCTGCGAGGCCGCCTTGACCTTCTCGGCGATCCTCCTCTTTATCTCGTTAAGGCGCTCCTCACCTACCTCTTCCAGCCACTCCTTGCGCGCCTTCTGTATGAGTTCTTTGTATCTGTTCCTGACGGTGACCTCGGTAACGTTAGCCGCTTGGGCCAGCTCCCTCTGAGTCCTGTGTATTCCGAGCTCCTGGCAGGCCATGTATACGGCTGCTGCTGCGACTCCCACCGGTTCCCTTCCCATGGTCGCTCCATTCCTCTTGGCTATCTTGATTATCCTGATGGCCTGGGTAGCTATCTCCTCGGGCAGATTAAGCTTGGAGCAAATGAGGTATACAAAGTTCTCTGGCTTAGGCGGAGGTATCTGAATTCCCAGTTTCCTGAAGAGGAAGCGAAAGCTCCTCCCCACCTCCTTTTCCTCCAAGGAGAAGTATCGGGATACCTCCTCTAGGGTTCTCGGGACGTCCGTCCTCCTGCATGCTGCGTATATCACGGCTGCCACCATGGCGTCCATGCTTCTCCCCTTGACTAGACCGGCACGCGCTGCCATTCTGTATAGTGTGGCTGCGTCCTCAACTGTCTCTTGAGGCAGATTCAATGATTCGGCTGCATCTCTAATCTTCCTCAGGGCCGGTTCAACGGTTTTTTCCTTTGAATCGGCCACATGTTTCTGTGTCCTCTTCAGTTGATTTACGGATTTCTTGCTCAACCCTCTAGTAAGGGTTATTTCGGTGTCGAGGCCGAAACCTGGCCTGAGAGGGGTAACCGGCGCGCCGGCATGCGCCCTCTCCATGTACTCGTCTGAATCGAATGCCCTCCAGTCCTTGGAGAAGTTGAGAACACTTGAATCTATGATAAGTCCGCAGTCCTGACAGACGAGATCTCCGGTCTCGGGATCCTCGACTATGTTAGTGCTCCCACATCTGGGACATTTTAGCTCCTCTTCCTCATCCGAGGAAGGGGAAGAGCCCTTAAAATGCTCCCTTCCCTCCTTTGACAGGAAACCCACCACCCCTTTAGTAAATTGCCGAAGTGTAGTCCTCCATATGCGTATATAAAAGTTTCGCTAAACTTTTCAAGCCAACTTCTCGGTCCTCCTCCTAATAACCCAGAATTACTACTCCGCACCCGGTTGATCGGTTCATTCCGTTACCCATGTGAGGATCTCACATGATTACATAAATATTGATCGTAATTCAAGGAGGGTTCTTTCCGGGCTTAAAGTTTTTAGATCCCATTTACCATGTAGATCACTAGCGGCCGTAGTCTAGCCTGGACAGGATGCCGGCCCTCCAAGCCGGAGACCCGGGTTCAAATCCCGGCGGCCGCACCATTCTCAAGCGGGTGTCGCATCTTGGACGATGAGCTGGAGAAGAGGATCTCTGCTGCTGTGAGGGAGATGGCTAGGAGGGAAGGGTTCACATCGGATAAATCGCTTGACCTAGCGGTTGATCTGACGCTCACATTCGTGAAGTCCATACTATCATCCAAGAGGAAGCTCAGGCCTCTGGCGACTCTTCTCGATGATGAGGATCAGGAGTGGAAGTACATCGCGTATTATGTGAAGAGGACGCCCGTCTGCTCGGTTCCGTGTAGGATCTCTTCAGATCTGGAGAGGGTTCTCCAGAGATACGGGTTCACTAACCTCCAGTATCAGGTGTTGTTCAAAAAGGAGTGCGGTGGCGGTGATTAAGGTCAGATCCGCTCTTCTCCCGATCCTGCTCGCGCTCTTGACCACTCAGTCCACCATCTCCACGGCGACATCGCACTCCCTACCGACGGTACACGTCTTTCAGAGCTATGGCGCTGCTGCAATCTTCTTTTTGGATATGGGGCCGGATGAGAGGATCGTTTTAACCAGGAATGCCTCGCTCACGGCCAGCTTGCTGAATGAGATCGGATTCCCCACTAAGGTGGAGTCGGTAGACAGGGCCCTACCGTCTAGCATCGAACCTCAAGAGCTCGCTTACATTCTACTCTACTTGAAGGAGCATTCCATGGGTATTAATAACGCGGAGAAGATATCCGAGAATATTGAATCTGTAATAAAGGAGCTCTCTTCCAAGAGAAGTGATGCAGCCGTGCTCTTCTACAGCTCAGATGGACCAGTTTACTCTCTCTTAGCAGCTTACACCGCGTTCCTGAGGAAAGCCAAGCTGCTAGACGTGGATTCAATCACCCCCCCTCTCAAGCCATACTTGAGGGGAGTCAGGTTCGTTATGCTAGTCACCCAGCCTCTGACATCCGAGAATTATCGTAGGTACTCGGATTCGGTGACGATGCTAACTAGACTGGACGAGGACCCGTACCTTGATTCATCGCTGGGCATCCTGACTGGAGATAGCATAGCATCGCCGTTCATTATGCTGCTATCTAAGGATGCAGTATCGGCCGGTATGATGAAGAACCTCAGGGGTATCTCGCTGCTGGAGGATCTGCCGCTTGCTAGGAAAGTAGAGTTCGTGGGCTCTCTCTACGGACTGGACTCCAAAATATTCCATCCAGATGTCAAATACTCTAATTTAACTTATAAAGAGGTCTCCAAAATTTTAAGTAATTCTAAGGGCGGGGTGCTCTACCTCAACCTCCACGGGAACCCATATCTAATGGCTCTCAGGACGGATGGAAACGTGGTGCTGACTCCCTCAATCGTCAAGTCCTCCAAACCGCTCGGGACGGTGGTGATGACCCTGTCATGTGATACACTCAGGTTCCAAGATCTAAGGGATCCCGAGGAATCCGTGGCCTACTCCTTCTTGGATGCGGGATCCTTCGCCTACATTGGGGCCACGAAGGTCGAGTTCAGCATTGGATCTGAAGCCGGTACCTCCTATCCTGATCTCGTGCTAATGATGGCTCTGACTGGTAATACCCTCGGAGAGTCGGTGATGGCCGTGAATAACCTCCACATCAAGGACGCCCTCGAGAATGGTATGGATCCCTTGGATGCAGTTTATGAGGTGCTTTTGGGTGATCCTACCTTGGGCTTGCGCTCTGGGAGAGTTCCTTATGACCTGATAGAAGTCAGTGGCGATTCTTATGAGGTGATCGTCACTAGGACTACTCCCGTAATCTACCTAAGATTACCTATTGAGGGCCTGAAACCCCGCATAAAGGTAGATCTCCCATCCGTGTACTCCAAGTGGTACCCTGAAGATGACGGCCTCTTCCTATACGTATCCACCCTCTCCTCTAGCTTCAGTGGTTATTTCAAGAGGGGAATGAAGATCGAGATAGAGTTAAGAAGGTGGTCTGACATATTGGTCTACCTCCCCTACGTGGCGATCCTTCTGCTCATCGTCCTCTCTCTAGTCCTCCTGCTGAAGGGTGGGAGGGCCCCCGGATAGCATTTATAAAGAGATCTGGATACAGTTTGAGGTGGGCCCCGGTAGCTCAGCTCGGTTAGAGCGCCGCCTTGGTAAGGCGGAGGTCGCGGGTTCGAATCCCGCCCGGGGCTTCACTTGATTTGAGGGGTGTTACGGTGGTTCTGGCTACAGCTCTGGGCCTGAGGTTCAAGGGCGGCGTCGTCCTCGCGGCGGACAGGAGAGTATCTTACGGCACGTTTGTCCTAAGCAAGTCCGCCAAGAAGGTGTTTTTGATCAACGAGAAGGTGGGTATATCCACGGCGGGACTCCCAGGAGATTTCCAAGAGTTGGTCGACGTTGTAAAGTTCAACATGACTCTGTATGAGTTGGATCTGAACAAGAAAGCCACTCCTACCAACGTGGCCAAGTTGCTCTCCCTGCTGCTCTACCAAGGGAGATTCAGGGGGATATACTACGCTGAGCTGATAGTAGGGGGTTTGGAGGGTGAGGAGCCCAAGATTCTCGTGCTGGATCCGGCCGGAGGGCTTATGGAGGAGAAATTCGCTGCAGTGGGGACGGGAGCCCAAGTAGCCACCGGAATTCTCGAGAGGGAGTACAGAGATGATCTGAATGAGGAGGCAGCCCTGTCACTGGCGGAGAAGGCTATGAGAGAGGCGATATCCAGGGATGCCTTGTCCGGTGATGGCATAGACCTCGTTGTCATCTCAGAGGCAGGCACCAGGCAGCTCTACATCCCCCTGAAGTCGGCGTGAGGGGGGTCGAATGGGGCTAATTGACCAAGATAGAGTACGCGACCTACTGATAGACCTAGTGGGCATAAGGAGCCTAAGGGGCAGGGAGGGCGAAGCTGTCTACTACATAACAGATGCCCTATCAAGGTACGCGGACAAGGTCGTCCATCAGCCAGTCAGGGAGTGCGCCGGTAATGTGGTGGCCACACTCCACCTGAAGGAGAGGGACAATCTGCTGCTCCTTGCCCACACCGATACCTTCGAGATATACTCCAATTGGACCAAGAACCCATGGGGGGAGCTTGAGGGTGATAAGCTGTACGGTCTTGGGGCTTTCGACGATAAGAGCATGCTCGCCGCGATGATGGAGGCCTTCATAACGGCATCCAAGTGGCAGGACAGTAGGGGGGTCGTCCTGGCTGCTGTATGCGATGCCGAGGGATTTAGCAGGGGAACTTATGAGTTGTTGAAGAGCGGCATACTGCCCAAGGTGAGTGAAGCCGTGGTGGCCGGACCCACCAACATGAGACTGTTCAGGGGGGCCTTCGGGAGGTTTGTGTTCGATGTCGATGTCAGGGGCCTAGCGGCTCCCGGGACGGAGGAGGCTGGGATAAACGCTGTGATAGAGGCGGCCAAGGTGATATTGTGGGCCGTGGACCTGCCTAAGGTTGATGGAATAGGAGGTAGCGTGGCTCCCCTGAGCATAAAGTCCCCTGAACTGGTAATGGCTCATCCAGACAGGTGTCTCGTCCGCTTGGACAGACACTATCCGCCGGGGAACGATCCTGGGGTCATAAGGAAGAAGTTCATGGATCATCTGAGGAAGACCCCTGAGCTCAGGGCTAAGATCAAGATATCCCTCATGAAGAGACCAACTCCATTCATGGAGCCCTATGAGCTGCCTGAGGATGATGACTTCATCAAGAGAATTCAGGAGAAGGCTGCTGAGGTCTTGGGTCATGAACTGGAGACCGCCGTCTATAGGACGGTCTCGGACGCGAATTATCTGTACAAGATGGCTGGGATCAAGCCCGTGATACTGGGACCCGAGGGAGGAAACCACCACTCGGCGGACGAGTACGTTAACCTTCCTTCCGTGTACGGGATGGCCGAGCTACTGGCTCACCTCCTGAAGGGTTGATCTCCCTTGCTTTCCCAAGGATTCTTAACTAATTTTATATTGTTTTGGATAGTAGCCTACGCTGTAGGGCTGATTACAGGAAGGTATTTGGGTAAGGATAGGACTAGAATAGGGATTTTCTACCTCGAGATTTCCTTCAATCCTGAGAGCTTTAGGGGAGTGATAAGCCCTCTGGCCAGGCTGGTCGGTCCACTCTACAGGGTGGGGGTTGCAACTCTGCTATCCTCCTCGGTGGTGTTCCTGGTCTTCCTGATCAAGATCACGCTGGATGCCGTCTTTGGACCCAAGGTAGCCCAGATAGCACCTGTCATCCCTGGGGTCACCTTCGAGGTTACCGCTCCCCTCCTCATCTCAATATTTGTCATCCTCGCTGTTCATGAGTTCGGCCATGCCGCCGCTAGCTGGTACTTCGGAATCCCCATAAAGAAGATCGCTTTCTTCATCCTCTTCGTCCTACTGGGAGCGTTCGTGGAACCTGATGAGGATGCGCTGAAGAGTCTGGAACCCATCAAGAGGATGGGGGTCTACTCCGCCGGCATATTCATGAACTTGGTCACCTTCCTTATATTTCTCCTAATAGCTATGGCTATTTTCCCTGGGTTCTCGGTCATACCAGGCGCCGCTAGGCCATCAGGGGTGTATGTGCAGAGCGTGATAAAGAGTGGTCCCTCATACGGGATTCTGCCTCAGGGAGTTGTAATAAAGCAGATAGATGGTTACAGGGTGAGGGATTTTGGTTCCCTGATCGAGGCATTGAACAGGCTGAGACCGGGACAGGAGGTTGATGTGATTACAAATAGAGGGACCTACAGGATCAGGCTGGGCTCCAGACCGGATGACCCAAGCAAACCCTTCCTAGGGGTCATGCTGTCCCGAGTGCCGTACTTCGATCCCGCGATTCCTATGCCCGCTGATCTGGCGGTGCAGCTCATCGAGCTCTTCGGATTCCTCACCATGTTCAACCTCGGATTGGCTGGGCTCAATGCTCTGCCTATGCTGCCCTTGGATGGCGGTCTTGTTCTGTCGGAGTTGCTGACCATATACCTCGGAGATGAAGGTGTTGCTAGGAAGCTGGCATGGGCAATATCGGCGCCGGTGGCGTTAATGCTGATATACAACGTCCTGCTCTTTTTCCTGAGTTGATGGAATTGCCCAATCCCTTCAAGAGGGCGTCGACTCCTATTGGCGTTGATGAGCTCCTAGATATCGCTTTCAGGAGGGCTTTTAAGAAGCCCAGACCTGTCCCTAGGCGAGGAGATAAGACTTCTATCTACAGATCTCGAGAAATATCCAGAATTCAAACGGTATCGGACACGATAATTAGTAGGCTGGACAAGATTGTGAAGTCCTTTCCCAGCATTGAAAGGCTGGATCCTTTCTACAGGGAGCTCCTAGAAGTGCTGATCGATTCAGACAGGATGAGACATTCCCTTGGGGCGGTGAAATGGGCTTCCCGGACCATATTTAGGATCTCTAGGCTATACATAGCTAGGATGAGGAGGGCTGAAGATCCTAACAGGATATTGGCCCTGAGAAGGGAAGTGTTGGGAAGGATCTCCTCCGTGCTCAAGAGGGTGGGGCCGGAGTTGGACTTCCTGAGGAACGCTGTACCTGCCTTGAAGGAACTTCCCGACATCGATCTAACCATGCCCACGGTGATAATAGCAGGGATGCCCAATACCGGGAAGAGCACGCTGCTCTCCAGACTCACCACGAAGGAGCCTGAGATTGCCCCCTATCCCTTCACTACCAGAGGGTTAGTGATGGGCCACAGGGAGCTAAAGGGGCTGGGGAGGGTTCAGTTCGTCGATACCCCCGGTCTCTTGGACAGGCCCCTGTCGGAGAGGAACAGGATAGAAATGCAAGCTGTGGTCGCCCTGAGACACCTCGGTGGCCTCATACTGTTCGTGATGGATCCCAGCGAGACGTGCGGCTACACTCTCGGGGAGCAGATATCCCTGCTAAGGGAGATCAGGGAAAGGTTCGGGGAGAGGATCGTGGTAGTGGTTAACAAGACAGATCTCGCAAGGGACTACGGCGACCGCTTCTCAGAGACTCGTTCTTTCCTGAGGAAAGAGAAGCTCAACTTCATTGAGGTCTCAGCGGAGAGGGGTTATGGAATCGGGGATCTCATTGAGGTGATAAGGAGGGAGCTGGGGCGGGAATGAAGAGACACCACTTGGAGGTGGCATTTCACCTCTCGGGAGAGCACCCGCTCCTCCCCAAGGCCGAGGTGAGGGCCGTCCTTGAAGCCTCCGGTACAGGATTCAAGACCAAATTGGATCTCGATTCTCTACTCATTTTGGAGATAGATGAGTTACCGAATCGTTTGATGGATTATCTGGCCTCAAGGCTGGCCTACACTAGAAGTATAGGTAGGGTATTGGCTGTACTAGATGCTCGAGAATTCCCGAAGGCCCTCTTCGATAGAGAGCCCCCTAGGCTCAGGGGCAGGTTCAGGGCTACAGCGGTAAGGGTTAGAGGCTGTTGCAGGAACTTCAGGAGGATGGAGGTAGAGCGGCTGGTCGGATCATGGATCCTCAGAGGTAATCCCCAGTCCAGGGTGGATCTATCTGACTTCTCGTCAGAGGTTGTGATTATTATGACCTCTGGTTATTTCGTGATCTTCCTAAGGGAGAGGGAGGTTGATAGGACTCTCTTCAAGATAAAGGAAGTGGCGGCTCGTCCGTTCGTGCATCCGGCTTCCATGAGGCCGACTCTAGCCAGGGCCATGGTGAACCTTGCCAGGACGAGGGAGGGTGATATTGTGCTGGACCCCTTCCTAGGGGTTGGAGGCATAGCGTTGGAGGTGCTGTCCGTGGGGGCCCGATTCATAGGATCCGATATAAACGAGAATCTCGTTATAGATGCAAAGAACAACCTAATTGCTTATGGATTCCTTGAGGGTTTTGAGCTTTTAGTCGGAAATGCGCTGAATCTTGAGCTCAAGGAGAAGGTAGATAGGATAGTCACTGATCCCCCTTATGGGAGGATGAGCGTGGCCGTTGGGAATACTCCGGAGGATCTCTCTCGAAAATTCGTGGCTAAGGCTCCTGACTACTTAAAGAAGGAGGGATGGATTGCCATCTCTGTTCCTAAGGATCATCTAGTAGCTTCTGACTTCACCGAGGCCGGGTTCGAGGTCGTGGAGCGCTTCGATGTCAGGGAGCACAGATCTCTCACGCGAAGAGTATGGGTGGCGAGGCTGAAATGAGAGTCAGGTTCCTCGGCACGAGCTCGGCGGTCCCGACTGATAGCAGGGGACTCCCCGCCATACTAGTGAAGACTGTAGGGGATTCCATTCTACTAGATTGCGGTGAGGGAACTCAGAGGCAGATGATAAGGGCAAGAGAGAGCTTGATGAAGGTCGACAAGGTCGTGGTGACCCATCTGCATGGGGACCACTTCTTCGGCCTCATGCCGATGATCCAGTCGCTGGGCATACTGAGAAAGGGATCGGATCTCATGGTGATCGGCCCCAGAGCCCTGATGGACATTATCAGAGGGATCGAGGAGAAAACCGGATCTAAACCTCAGTTCAGGGTGGAGTTTAGGGAGATCGAGGTATACAGATCGTTCAGACTGGGAAGGTTCATCTTAGAGTTCTTCCCTGTTGATCATGCCGGTTTCGAAACCTATGGGGTGAAGATCAGGGAACCCGATCGCCCGGGCCGATTTGATCCGGTTAGGGCGGATGAGCTAGGCATCCCCCCGGTGCTTAGGGGGATACTTCAGAGGGGATTCTCGGTTAAGTTGCCTGATGGTAGAGTTGTGAGGCCTCAGGATGTGATGGGGCCCCCAAGAAGAGGCTCCATTTTGGTTTACTCCTCTGACACCAGACCAACGGAATCTGTCATAAGGGCTGCCAGGGAGGCAGATGTCCTGATCCATGAGGCCACCTATTTGCACGAACTTAGAGACAGGGCAGTTTCCACCGGACACAGCACCGCCTTTGAGGCCGGTCAAGTGGCCGAGGCCGCTGGTGTGAGGAGGCTGATCCTGACTCACTTCAGCGCCAGGTATAGGGAGGAGGACCTAGTGAAATTCGAAGAGGAGGCATCACAAGCCTATGGGGGTGAGGTGATTGCTGCCCGGGATTTCCTAGTCGTCGATATATGACCTCCGCCCGTGGAGGAGCATTTGGGTGCTGACTTCTCCGATAGGCCTCCCCTTCTCGGTTCTTGGGGTGAGCCAGTCCGCCAGTATGATCGCGTCTCCCCCATACTCGATTGAAAGGGAGATCGCTCCCAAGGGAGATATCTCGTCCTCATCGCACAGCCTTACTTTCCCCACGTACGCGGCCTGTTTGTGGAACCTTAGGGTCCTTAACTCCCCCCTTCTACCCAGTAGCAGGCTTCGAGCTGTGTCTAGGACTCTGTTATTCCTGAATGATGCTCTCAGTTTTATCAGGGCCTCGTGTCCTTCCTTTCGGACCCTGATCAACTTACTGGATTCCGTGCTCTCTAATTCGACGTCGTCGGCCTCCTCGTTGAAAGGAATGATCGTCTTCATTGCCCGCATGACCCTCCCCGTATCCTCAGTGGGGTAAACCATGGCCTCCAAGACCAAGCTTATGGAGAGCTCCTTCTCAGTAGACTCCAATCCTTAACCCTCCTTCTCAAGAACCCTGATAGCTCCTCGATTAGAGGTGGCATTCCAAGCGATTTATAGGCCTTCCTTGGGGCCTCATCGATCTTTCCACCTAGTTCCGTCACCATCCTCTTCAATCTATCGTGTAGGAGACGGCCCTCCCTGTCGAAGTCAGTCATCACTATGAAGGTTCTACCCCTGATCCTGATCTCCCCCAACTCCCTGATATCTCTCAGCAAGTAAGATACATAAGTGAAGTTGGCCACTACTCCCAGCTCTCTGAGGGCCCTCTCGTCGTTCACCCCCTCTACTACGAGCTCCACGTCTGAAAAAGAGGCTCTAGAGTTAACCTCTTCTACCCATCTCATCAATCCCCGTAAAAAGGGAGGATTTATCCTCAAGTCAAGCCGCCCATCGACTAGAGCCGTGATAGTTTAATAATGTTTTCACAGGTTCCTCCTCGAGTGATTACGAAAAGGTGAGGAGCCCATGAAACGAAATGCAACGATCTTGGCAGGATTACTAGTGCTTCTAGGAGCCCAGCTGGTTTTCAACTCCGCCGCGGGACCCCCTCCAAGTGTTATCATCAACAGAATGAATGTATACACTGAATTATATGAGAACACCTCCGCGAAGGTCACTATAACCGCTGAGATCGTTGTGAATGATGGATTAAATAGTAGCGTTTACTCCCTCTTGTTCCCCATATTGCCTGTGGGCATAGTGATGGAAAGTCCTTACAAGGGGATAGTGGACCTCAGGTCTCTCTCCGAGGGTATATCTGTCAGTAAGATAAAGACTGAGTCCTACGCTGATGTGGTGCTTGTTAAATTTAATGAGGGTTTGAAGCCGGGAGATATAATAAACATAACATTCTCCTTCACTTTCAAGCCGAATACCATCCTAGTGAGGTTCAGGGATAACACGTACAGACTCGTATATCGATTCTACATGCCAAATGCCACTGTGGAGTACAACAGATCTACCATGAGAATATTGCTACCATACGGTGCAGCCGTAACCAAGATAGGGGCCTACGGCGCGGTCGAGATGGATCCCCTATCGGAGAGGCTGACAGCCCTGTGGAAGCCCTTCCCACCGCCCAGAGGGAATGGGTGGGATTTCAGCATAGTATTCAGGGTCATGGGCGAGGCGCCTCCTCAGGGTAGCAAGGAGACTACGGCCTACACCAGTGTGGCCCCGCCTAAGGGAGAAGGAGGTCCTCCCCTGATGGATATCCTACTTATAGTCGTGCTTTCGAACCTAATTACCGGGGGCACTGCATTACTCCTCTACAGAAGGGCATCCCGGAGACCGAAAATCGGCGGATGGTCCGACTCACAAGAAGAGGAGGTAGAGCTGGACGATGAGATGATAGAGCAGTACAGGGATATAGTGGAGAAGCTGGACAAGGACGAGCGCGGCATAGTTGAAATATTGCTGGAGAGGAATGGTAGGATAGAGCAGAAGGATTTACCCGAGCTCACCGGGTTCTCCAAGAGTAAGGTCTCGAGGATCCTGAAGAGGCTGGACTCCATTGGGGTGGTTAAGAGGACCTCCGTCGGCAAGACCAAGGTCGTTGAGCTTAACCCGGTAATAAGGGAGATATTCAGTGAGAGGGAAAGCTCATAGATCATGAATGCGGGGGGTGGGATTCGAACCCACGCGGGCCTGACGCCCAACGGATCTTGAGTCCGTCGCCTTGGGCCTGGCTCGGCCACCCCCGCCCCGCAATTAGATTTCGCATCTAGGCGGATTTAAAGGTTTTGGGGCAGTATACCTGTCTCCAAATAGTCCATTATCCCCGTTAGCCTTCTGGGAACCATTCTCTTCACCACTCTCCTGTAGAAATCTGCAGGATCGGGGGATAATCTTGCGAAGAGCGCCTTCACATCAGATCCGGAAACCTTTATGGGGGGCTCTACCTTGAGAGGAGTCAGACCATCGGCAACCACGTAAGCTTGTGGATCCGGTGACCATATCTCCACCTCGGAGGTCAGGGGAAGGACGAATGATCTCACAGCTAGGCTCAGACTCGGAGGCCAAGGCGCCACGTACGACACAACCATGTCCCCTGATCTGGGATCAAGCAGGGGCCCTCCCGCTGCTAAGGAGTAGGCTAGGGAACCGGTCGGCGTGGACACTATCACACCATCACAGATGCACTCTC
This sequence comes from Thermoproteota archaeon, assembly GCA_027078475.1. Taxonomy (GTDB): domain Archaea; phylum Korarchaeota; class Korarchaeia; order Korarchaeales; family Korarchaeaceae; genus Korarchaeum. The sequence continues at coordinate 25,417 of JALWYH010000058.1, read as the reverse complement.
CTGTGGGTACCCTGTCCACTGCTACGCCCAGTCTGGAGGACTTCCCCAGCTTCCCACTCCTTATAAGGAACTCATTCAGGGCCACCATCCTTGTCTTGCCCCTAGTCTCGATGGTGGTGGCTTCTTCTATCCAGTACATCCCCTTGGAAAGCAGGTCAGGTAAATACTCCACCTGATCGGGATCCACCTCGAGCAGTGTGCCGAATGTGCCATCCTTGACTCCTAGGATTGGCGCACTCCCCATTGTTTGGTGGAATGCCCTCAGCAGGGTCCCATCTCCCCCGACCACGATTATGACCTGAGGCCCCTCTCTAGGATCCACGATATTAATATTGGACTGCCTCAGCAGGTTTTCGAGCCTTCTAGCTAACCTCAGAGTTTTCCTCTTCCCGTCATTGTATATCAGAGCGACTCTTTTCACCGGAGGACCCCTAGCTAGCATCGTGAGAGAAGGGGAGTCGTGCTTATTTAACATACTTTCCCGATAGGTGCGGTGCTCCCTGTTGATATCGAAGAGAATGGCGCGGACCTTGGAGATGATACATCAGGTTAAGGTGACTCCGAGGCAGGATCTAAACTTGGAGAGGTTGGGATTGCGGCTCTTTAAGGGGGTGGAGACGGAGGTCCCAAAATGGCTGGCCGACATACTTGCCGATGAGGGGCTGGCGGATGTGGAGGAATTTGACTGGAAAATGGTGAGCGAGAAGCTCTATAAGGAGAAGGTTTCTCTAATGCCGCTGGATCTTCCCTCCTACACCTACTCGGTCATAAGGGAGATATTGGAGGAGTCCCCAGAGGATTCTCTAGTGAGGAGAGATGCCATATCCCTTGTGAACAGAAGATTATCCAAGATGCTAAACCACCTCAGGGCCTCCATCGCCCTGACCAGCAAAAGGGTCCCGAAAAACCTCCTTCCAGAAGAGCTAATCCTTTATAACGCTCTGAGGATGATCGTCGATGGGTGGATGAGCGCATTTCTAGGGATGAGGGAGGATGAGTAATGGCAGATGGATCCCCTCAATCGAAGCTGGATGATGACGAGCTGGTTGAGAAGTACAAGGAATTCATCAGGTTCTTCGAGGACGAGAGCGGTGAGCCCATTTACAGTAACGCCCTAGCTCACATGATAGAAGAGCAAGAGAGATCCCTCAGTGTTGATTGGACACACCTGTACAACTTCAACCCGGACTTCAGAGAAATAGCCGAGGATATTATAGTTCGTCCGTCCGTTCACATGAGCGCGGCCTCTAAAGCCCTGAAGGAGCTCGTGGGCGAGCTCTTGGGTGACCTAGTTAGGGAGGAGAAGTTCAGGATTTATAGCGAGGGGGATTTCCACGTAAGGTTCTACAACATTCCTACCAAGGCATCCCTGAGGGAGATCACGAAGTTCTCGATAGGGAGGCTGATAGAGGTAGAGGGGATAGTTACTAGGGTTTCGGACATCTATGACAAGCTCGTTAAGGCGGTGTACGTGTGCACTTCCTGCGGTAGGATCGAGGAGGTTGAGTTGGTGGGTGGCAGGTTCAAGCCCCCAGAGAGGTGCCCTGAAGATGGTGCTCCTATGAGGTTTGATCACGAGCAAAGCGAGTTCGTGAGGTGGAGGGCCATCAGGATACAGGAGAGACCGGAGGATCTGCCACCGGGGATGATGCCCGAGCACGTCGACGGGGTCCTGACCGACGATATAGTGGATGAGGTCAAGCCTGGTGACAGGGTGAGGATAACCGGGATAATAAGGATAAAGCCAGCAAGGAGGGATGAGGGGAGGGGCCAGGGACCCATCTTCAAGAGGTACCTAGAAGTCATGCACGTGGAGGTACCGAATAGGATATACGAGAAGCTGGAGATAACTCCAGAGGATGAGGAGGAGATCTGGAGGCTGGCTGGCAGACAGGATCTGGAGGATCTGATAGTCAAGTCAATAGCCCCTTCGGTATTCGGCTGGATAGAGGTCAAAAGGGCCATAGCCTACGCCCTCTTCGGGGGGAGCACCAAGATCCTCGCCGATGGATCCAAGGTGAGGGGTGAGATAAACGTCCTGATGGTCGGGGATCCGGGGGTCGCCAAGAGCCAGCTCCTGAAGTACGCCGCGCAGCTGGCGCCGAGAGGCCTCTACACCACCGGCAAGGGGTCAACTGCCGCGGGATTGACGGCAGCCGTGGTGAGGGACTCGGCGACCGGGGGATGGACCCTAGAGGCCGGGGCCCTCGTGCTAGCTGACAGGGGAGTGGCGTGCATAGACGAGTTCGACAAGATGAACGAGGATGACAGGAGATCCATACACGAGGCGATGGAGCAGCAGACCATATCGATAGCCAAGGCCGGAATAGTCGCCACGCTGAACGCCAGGACGACCATAATAGCCGCCGCGAATCCTAAGAAGGGAAGGTACGATGATTACGTTTCCATAACCGAGAACATAAACCTCCCACCGACCATCCTCTCCAGGTTCGATCTAGTGTTCATAATGAAGGACAGACCCAGGCCGGAGGCGGACAGCATGGTGGCCGAGCACATACTCATTACGAGGATGGGGAGGAATCCAGAAGCTAAGCCTCCCATAGATCCCTCTCTCCTGAAGAAGTACATAGCCTACGCTAAGCAGAACATAGATCCCATGCTGACCGACGAGGCCGCTGGCAGGATAAAGGAGTTCTACGTCGAGATGAGGAAGAAAGGTATCGCCAGGGACGAGGAGGGGGGAGATGTGATATTCGAGACCATAGCAATCACCCCGAGGCAGCTGGAGGCGCTGATAAGGCTCAGCGAGGCCAGGGCTAGGATGCACCTCAGGAAGGAGGTGACGGTAGAGGATGCGGAGATGGCCATCAAGTTGGTGAACATAATGCTCCAGGGGGCAGCCTACGACGTCGTCTCGGGCATAATGGATATAACGGGATTCATGACAGGAGTGTCCTACACGGCTGCTAAGAGAAGGGAGGTCGTCTACTCGCTGATCAAGCAGCTGGTTGAGGAATCAGATGACAGGATGGTCGATAGAGATTTGGTGGTGAAGATGGCAGCCGAGAAACTCAACCTAAGGGGAAAGGAGTACGTGATCGAGGAGATACTAAGGAAGTTGAACGAGGATGGCCTCATACTGTTCCCTAAAATTGACAAGATAAGCCTTCTAGAAGGATGAAAGGATGGGGCTGAAGGACCTGCTCGATCGCCTGGGAGTTAAAGAGCTCTACCCGACCCAGCGCGAGATCCTAGATCGTGGCCTGCTTGAGGGAGGTAATTTCGTACTGGCCGCCCCCACAGCGGCTGGTAAGACCCTCTCCGCCGAGATGGTGATGGACGTGGAATTGGAGGGGGGAGGGAAGGTCCTCTACCTGGTCCCCCTCCGGTCCCTTGCCTATGAGAAGTATGAGGAGTTCTCGAGGGTCTTCCCGCGTCACAGGGTCAGGATCTCAATAGGAGATTACGATTCATCGGAGGAACCCCTGGGCCAGTACGATCTCATAGTTATGACCTATGAGAAGTTCGATTCAGTCCAGAGGCACGGGGCTGGATGGCTCGGTCAGCTGACCCTGTTGGTGCTGGACGAGGTTCACTACGTCGGGGATCCGTACAGGGGACCGACCCTCGAGATGGCCGTGTCCAAGTTCATGCATGACAACGACGATGCTAGGAGGGTGGCCCTCAGCGCGACCATCACCAACCTCGATGAGGTGGCGTCCTGGCTGGGAGCCACCCCCATCAGGGTGAACTGGAGGCCCGTTCCCCTGAGGGTCGCCATGTACCACGCTGGACACCTGATATATCAGGACGGGAGGATAGAGCCCCTCCCCGGTGAGGGAGTGATTCCCCTCGTCACCAAGAGTCTTGAAAGCGGTGGCCAGGCAATAATATTCTACAACAGGAGGATGGATGCTGTTTCCTGGGCGGAAAAGCTGTCTTCTCGGTTGAATCTCGATGGAGTGGATTTGGAGGAGATCGCGGGCGATTCCTTGAGGAGTTACGGGTCCTCGAAACTCGTCGAGAGGCTCTCCAAGTCGATGAGGGGTGGGGTAGCGTTCCATCACGCTGGACTTCCCTTCGAGCTCAGGAAGGCCGTGGAGCAGGCCTTCAGATCGGGGAGGATAAAGGTCATAACGGCAACGCCGACTCTGGCGGCTGGGGTGAACCTCCCAGCCAGGACCGTCATCATCAGCTCCTACATGAGGTTCGACAGGAGACTTGGACGGATGGCCCCCATCTCGATAATGGAGTTCTGGCAGATGGTCGGCAGGGCGGGCAGGCCTAGGTACGACCCCTATGGTGAGGCCTTCGTGGTGGTTAGGGGGGATAGGGACGCTGACAGGGTTTTCAGGAGGTATTTGTCCTCCGATCCGGAGCCCATAACCTCCTCGCTCTATGACATCTCTCAGTTAAGGAACCACGTTCTGGCACTGGTGGCCTCTTGGGGGTACATGGAGAGATCTGATCTGGATGAGGTCTTCAGGAGAACGCTCCTGTACGTGCAGGGGGGCAGATCACTCTTGGATAGGTCCCTACCATACGTCCTGTCCTCCTTGGAGCGCGAGGGCTTCCTGACTAGTGATTCGGGAGGTTACGAGGCCACTCCCGTGGGAAAGAGGGTCTCGGAGCTCTATATCGATCCCTCCTCCGCCCATCTCCTGATACAGGCGATGGACGAGCTGGACAGGATGTTCTCGGAGGGGAGCCGTCCGGAGCTCCCGGTGCTTCACCTTCTCTCCACCCTGCCCGACATGCCCAGGGTGTCCCTCCAGAGGGGGAACAGGTCTGAACTGGAGGATATCCTCGAGGAGATGGAGCCGCTGCTGCCTCTGGAGGAGTTACCTGTATCCTCCGTCAACGAGCTGCTTCAGATCACCAAGGCCGCCCTCTCCTTGGAGCTCTGGATATCTGGGGTTCCGGAGGGAGATATAGAGAGGAGGGTTGGCATCGAACCCGGGGACCTGAGGGGGCTGGCTGAGACGGGAGCCTGGCTGTGCTACGCTTTCTCAGAGATCACCAGGCTCATGGGGAAGATCGCGTTGGCGGACTGGCTTGGGATCCTATCAATGAGGCTCAGGCACGGTATACCCGAGGAGATGCTCCAGCTGGTCTCCATAAGGGGGATCGGCAGGGTGAGGGCGAGGATACTCTTCGAGGCGGGATATAGGACCGTTAAGGATATAGCTGAAGCCAGTCCGGAGGAGTTGGAGAGGCTACCGGGGATAGGTAGGCATCTATCTAGGGAGATAGTAGAGCGGGCGAGGTCAATGAGCGATGCCGGTTCATCCAATTGATTATAGATATGGATCAGAGGAAATGAGGCGGATATTTGAGCCCGAGAATAGAGTGAGGCTCATGGCCAAGGTGGAGGTGGCCCTAGTGGAGGCGCTGGCGGACAGGGGGCTCGTGCCTCGCGAGGCGGTGGAGGGGGTCAGGAGGGCCGCCGAGTCTGTTACCTGGGAGGAGGTCAGGGAGGAGGAGAGGATCACCAAGCATGAGACCATGGCCCTAGTCAGGGTGCTGGCGAGGAAGGCCGGCATGGGAGGAGCCTACGTCCACCTCGGCCTGACGTCGAACGACGTCTTGGATACCGCCATGGCCCTTCAGATCAGAGAAGCGGGATCCCTCCTGATCAGGAGGGCAGTTGACCTGCTGGAGGAGATAGTAAGGAGGGGCGAGGAGGTCAGGGGAGTGATCTCTCTGGGAAGAACGCATGGTGTGGTGGCTGATCCCATCCCATTATCGATGAAGTTCGCCCTCTGGTCATACTTCGTGAGGAGGGGGACGAAGGGTCTTATCGAAGCCGTGGAGGATGCCGCAGTCGGCAAGATAGCCGGGGCCGTGGGCACAATGGCCGCACTTGTGGAGCTGGGTGTGCGGGACCCTGTGAGGCTGCAGGAGGATGTACTGGGAAGGCTGGGGTTGAGGCCGGCCGAGGTGAGTACCCAAGTCGTGCCCAGGGACAGGCTGGCTCGCCTCATATCCTCGATCTCGGTCATGTCATCTTCCCTAGAGGCGATAGCCAACGAGATAAGGAACCTTCACAGGACCGAGATAGGTGAGATCCAAGAGTTCTTTGAGGCCGAAAACCAAGTGGGATCCAGCACAATGCCCCACAAGAGGAATCCCATAAAGAGTGAGAAGGTGTGCGGACTCGCCAGGATCGTCAGGTCCCTGACCGTGGCGGCGTTGGAGAACGTGGTGCTGGAGCACGAGAGGGATCTGACCAACAGCTCAGCTGAGAGGTGCTTCCTGCCCGAGACGTTCATGCTCTTGGAGGAGCAGATAATATCGCTGACCGATGTGATGAGGAACCTGAAGGTGGACAGGGAGAGGGTGATGGAGAACCTGATGAAGTACTCCGATCTGGCCCTGAGCGAGAGGCTCATGATAGCTCTAGTGAGGAAGGGAATGAATAGGCAGGAGGCCCACGAGCTGGTGAGGAGAATAGCTATGCTCTCTTATGATAGGAGGGAGGGACTCTTCAGGGTAGCCTCCAAGGACCCTGTGGTCACCGGGTATCTGAGCAGGGAGGAGCTTGAGGGACTGTCTGATCCCCGCACGTACATCGGAGTGGGGGAGGATATAGCCAGCGCCGAATTCGAGAGGGCCAGGAGGTTCATAGAGGGGGTGCGTGGAAAACGAGGGGCATGAGTATTAGGTTCTTGGGAGCCGCCGAGAGAGTTGGGAGATCCAGCATAGAGGTGGCAAGAGGAAGAGGATCAATCATACTGGACTCAGGGGTTGATTTCGGCGGTAAGGGCAGGGATAAGTTCCCATTAGATCCGTCTGGGGATGTCTCTGCGCTTATCCTTACTCACGCGCACTTGGACCACTCGGGATATGCCCCGGCTGTGGTGAGCAGATGGGACTGCAGCTTCCTCGCGACCCCGCCAACCGTGGATGTGTCCGAGATCCTGCTGAGGGATTTCCTCAACCTCTTCCCGGAGGATGAGCCAAAACCTTTCACCAATCAGGATATAGGGGCCCTGAAGAAGAGGGAGAGATCCATAATGTATGGGGTACCCTCTGACGTGGACGGGTGGGAGGTCATACCATACAACGCCGGGCATGTTCTTGGATCTGCTATGATCTACGTTAGATCTCCTGAGGGCACTTCCCTCCTCTACACCGGTGACCTGAACACATCTAATACTAGGACCCTGAGAGGAGCCGATGTGAACGTTCCTAAGGTGGATTACCTAGTTATAGAGAGCACCTACGGCGGGGATCAGGACATACATCCCTCCAGAAAGAAGGTGGAGCGCAGATTCGTGGAGGATATAAGGAACGTGACCCAGTCCGGAGGGGTTACCATAGTACCCGCCTTCGCGTTGGGCAGGGCGCAGGAGGTTCTCCTCACCCTCATCCACTACATGGAATCGGGGTTCCTCCCGGAGGTTCCCGTATTCGTAGATGGTATGATAAGGGAGGTCTCCAAGTACTATTCCATCTATTGGTCGTGGTTGAGACCCGAGCTCCAGAGGAGGGTCAGGGAGAGCAAGAGGGGGCTGTTCGATCACAGGGTCATAGAGGAGGTCTGGAGCAGGGACGAGCTTCTAGACCTAAGCGAGCCATTCATAGTAGTGACGACCTCGGGAATGCTACAAGGTGGTCCCGTCCTGACATACCTGAAGCACTTCGGGACCAAGAGGGGTAATCTGATATACCTGACCGGTTATCAGGTGAGAGGGACTAGAGGGAGGCTCCTGATGGATGGGGTGAGGGACCTGCCCATGCCCGACGGGAGCGTGATAAGGATAGAGGCCGATGTCAAGTTCGCGGACTTCTCGGCTCATGCAGACCAGCCTAACCTGATCAACTTCGTGTCTAAGCTCAGTGAGAATGGATTGAAGGAGGTCATACTGGTTCACGGCGAGCCGGAGAAGATGAGGCAGTTGAGAAGGAAGCTTGAGAAGAGGGGAATAAGGACTTATATCCCTAAGTTAGGTGAGTCCATACAGCTGGAGTGAGGCCTAGGTAATTGGAGCGCATTACATCTGGCTCCCCTCATTTATAACGTCACGCGCTGCCTAGACCCTTGGGAAAATGCTGGCAAGACTGGTAGAACCCAGGCAGAGTCGAGGCTTCCTCTCTTGGATCTTCTCCAGGCTGTTCAGGAGGAAGAGAAGGATCATCTTGGGCATCTACGGGCCCGTCAACTCGGGGAAGACAACTCTGGCTAACAAAATCTGCATGGATTTCGTTGGTGAGAAGTTGGGGACTGTCAGCAGGGTTCCACATGAGACTAGGACGGTGAGCGTGATGGAGAATGTCTCCCTCAGGCTGAAGAACGGGTCCTCTCTCATAATGGATGTGGTCGACACACCTGGAATAGCGACTAGGGTCACCTACAGGAGTTTCCTGAGGTACGGGTTCAAGAAGGACGAGGCCCTCGAGAGGGCTGCTGAGGCGGCCAGGGGCGTGGTTGAGGCCATAAAATCCATGGAGAGGGTTGATGTCGCGCTCATAGTCTTGGACTCCACGAAGGACCCTACCTCCCAAGTCAATTGGGTGATTGCCGGGAACCTCAAGGCCAGGGGCATACCTTACATCGTGGTCGCCAACAAGATCGATCTGCCCTACGCGAGGCCTCACAGGGTCGAGAAGGCCTTCAACGAGGACACCGTCGTCAAGATATCGGCCCTGAGGGGAGACAACGTGGAAGAGCTTTATGAGGCGATAGCGGAGGTAGCCAGCGGATGAACCTTCTGTTCCTAGAGGAACTGTCTGAGGAGCTAGTGGACGATGCCGTGTCCACCCTCAAGGAAGGAGGGATCGTCGTAGCCGGGTCGGTGGATCCTAAAGCGGTAGTGTCCACGCTGGAATCTCTCCTATCTCAGCATGAGGGTGACTCCTCAGGTATGGAGATAGAGAAGCTCTTCGAAGGAGGGCCCTTCCTCATTCACCCTGGCGGGGTCAAAATCTCCAAGAGAAAGGGCTCCGTGCTCGTGCTGGGTGTGAGGCCTTGCTGAAGGTGATGCTTGTCTGCAGATCTTGCGGCTTCAGCGAGGACCTAGAGGGATCTGACAGAACCTTGCCGGAGACGTGCCCGCAGTGCGGCTCCAAGGATCTTGAATTCGTCGTTTACAGGGTAATTGAGGAGGTACCGACTGATAATCCGGAGCCGAGTGAGGCTGGGCAGGGATCTCCCCTCGCCATGGTGGAGGAGGCCTTCTTGAGACAGGTAGGTGAGGGAGAGTGGGAGATCGACCTGTCGAAGACCATCGATGAGGAGGTCGCCGTCGCCGAGCTGGAACCGGGAGAGTACGAGATAGTGTTCAAGATGAGGAGGGCCGCGCGACCTTCCTTCCCACGATAATGAAGCCCGTGTGAGCTATCATCCGGGGATGAGGTCTGGTCCTCCTCTCGTCGCTCTCGTACTCCCTGTCCAAGATCTCATGGACTTCCACCATGCTGAAACCGACCTCCCTCGCCCGAACAACCGTCCTTCCTATTTGCTCGCATGATGGGACGAAGGCAACGAATATCCCGTTCGGCTTCAGCCTTTCGTGGGCCATGGGGAGGATCTCCCACGGATCAGGGACATCCATCAGGATGGCGTCCACATCGCTCTCATCTATGCCCTGCTTCGCATCCTTCAGTTTGAGGACCACGTTGGATAGTTGAAGGGCCTTCAGGTTTCTCTCAGCGGTCTTCAGCGATGATTCCTTCAGATCGTAGCTGTAAACCCTTCCCTCAGGTCCCAGAAACGTTGCCAGAACTATCGTGAGGGCTCCCGAGCCCGTCCCTATCTCCACGACCCTATCGCCCGGTTTTATCCCTGACTTCACTAGGATAAAACCGGAATCCTTGGGGTAGATTATCTGCGTGGCTCTTCCAAGTTTCTCAACTATGTCCGCAAGGGTGGGTTTGTGGATCTCCACGGGGGATCCCTTGTTGGTCCTGATCTCGCTTCCCCATTCTAGGCCTATTATATCGGACAGGTCCACGTATCCCTTGTGGGTGTGGACTCTCTTCCCACGTTTAACCCTCACTAGGAACTTCTTGGGCCTGCCCTTCTTGCTGTAAACCACCAGGAGGGCGGTGTCGCCCTCCTCAATTGGCAAAGGCATCACCTCACAAGAGCGCCTTGGCCACCTTGGTGGCTAGGATGGGATGCCTCATCAGCTTCATGGCCACCCTACTCAGGTTCATCCCGTTGGCCAGGTTTATCACATCCTCGTAGTCCAGCACATCGGCCAGCTGGTCCAGATCCTCGTCGCTCAGCCTCTCGAAGACCCTCATGGCCCTCAAGCTGTCATTTATCCTCTTTATCCAGTGCTCGTATTCCCTCTCGAAGGCCCTGAGGGACTTGGCTGAAGTGTCCCCCTTCTCTATTGCCTCCTTTATCACCTTGCTCGCCGCCTTCCCGGCCGCTATTGATGAGTGAATACCGGCTCCCGTGAAGGGAATCACCATGCCAGCGGCGTCGCCCAGGAGGATCAGGTTGTCCGCTATGTACTCCTTGGCCATACCCCCTATTGGGACTGCCGCTCCGCCTAACCCCATAATCTTAGCGTTCTTGAATAGTTCCGGCCTATCCTTTATGAACTTGTCCAAGTACGGCTTTGGGGCCCCAGGCCTCACCCCGATTCCCACGTTGGAGATCTCCTCATCCTTTGGGAATATCCACGCGTACCCACCCGGGGCCATGGAACCGACGTAGATGTGACCTGTCGTGTGGGAGTCGAGCTCGACGCCGACCATCTTGTACTGGTAAACCGGGATGAGCTCCGTTGTATTGTCCAGTCCAGCCGTTTTCGCCACCACGGAGTTGTACCCGTCGGCTCCCACGACCACCTTGCCTCTGAAGGTCTCTCCCTTGGACGTCCTCACGCCGACGACCTTCCCTCCCTCCTTGACAACCCCCTCTACTCTCTCAGCTATCCTGAATTCAGCCCCTGCCTTCAAGGCCTCCTTTGCCATCTCCTGCAGGAAGAGGTCCTTGTTTATGGCGTAACCGTGCAGGGGGATCTCCACGTATTTTCCGGAGGGAGAGTACACCCTCATGCTGAGCTCATTAGCTACTATGCCCGGCTTGGGCTCTATTCCGGCGGTCTCGAAGGTCTCCTTGCTCACCCCCTCACCGCAGGGCTTCCAGGCCTTTATATCGGAGTAGGCCTCGAATAGCAGGGTTTTAAGCCCAAGCTCGGAGGAGTATCTCGCTGCTGAAAGCCCAGCGGGCCCACCTCCCACTATTATGATATCCCATTCCATAGTGGCACCAGCCCCACTAACGCCGACCCTATTTCAGCGTTTTCACGCGAGTCCTCGCTTTAGTTGATCGACGAAAAAATGAATGGAATGGCAAGGCAGAGAGGTAAAGTTTTATAGACGGAAATGTTACCTATCCGTAAGTCGGGGGGTGCTCGGGCCCTCCCACGTCGTCATCCCTCCGGCCGATGCCGGATGACGGCGAAAGGTGAATAAATTGAGGGTTCTAATGGATGCGCATTTAAGGATCCTACGGAAACTCGAGAAAGCGGGAAACGATGGTATAGTGGCCTCCGAGCTCATCCCGGACAGGGTGGCTAGGGAGTTCGTCCTCAAGTACCTCGCTAACAAGGGTCTAATTACGAGGAGGAGGAGGTTCAGGGGGGAACGCGTTTTCATAACTCCCAAGGGGTTGAACCTCCTGAGGAGTGAGGGTAACGGGATCTCCTGACCATCGGCCTTCCTTTTTATTATTTTGACATGCTCCAGCGGGTTGGAGATCATGGACCTGATCTTTAGAATCAGGAGGAGCGATGCCTCGGCTAGGCTCTCGGACCTGAGGACGAAAAGCGGCACCCTGACCCTGCCCGAGTTCTTTCCGGTCTATAATCCGAATAAACCGGTCGTCACTCCCAGAGAAATGAGGGAGATGGGAATAAGGGCACTCATCACGAACTCCTACATAATCTACAAGTCCAAGGAGTTGAGAGAGGAAGCTCTGGAGAGAGGAATACACTCCCTGCTTGACTTCGACGGGGTCGTTATGACGGATTCGGGCGCCTACCAGATATACAGGTACGGGGATGTCGAGATAACCAATAGGGAGATACTAGGATTCCAGCGGGATATAGGCTCCGATATCGGATCGATACTTGATGTCCCCATGTCATCTCAGATAAGCAGGAGGGATGCCGAAAGGGGAGTTGAGAGGACGATAAGGAACGCCGAGGAGTGGGCCCAGCTCAGAGATCAGCTCAAGGGAACTTTATGGGTGGGGACCCCCCAGGGATCTATATACTCCGACCTCGTGGAGTACAGCTCGAGGCGCATCAGGGAGCTGGATTTCGACTACAACGGGGTGGGCTCCCTCAAGGTGGCGCTTGAGAGGTACGACTTCGCCCTTCAAGCCAAGCACTTCCTGCTGGTGAGGTCCATACTGAAGGCAGGGAAACCTTTTCACTTCTGGGGCATAGGCCACCCCTCCACATTCGCCTTCTTCGCCGCTCTTGGTGCCGATTCCTTTGATTCAGCTGCCTACGCGCTCTACGCCGAGCAGGGGAGGTACATGACCCCACACGGGACCCTGATGTTGGACGAGATGAAGGAGTTCCCTTGCACATGTCCTGTCTGCTCTAAGTACACCCCCGAAGAGGTGAGAGAGCTCCCCAAGGATGAGAGAAACCATCTCATAGCAAAGCACAATCTATACGTGTCCCTTGCCGAGATCAGAAAGGTCAGAGAGGCCATAAGGGGTAATTGGCTCTGGGAACTCGTTCAGGAGAGGGCTAGATTCCATCCTCGACTCTATGCAGCTCTCAACTACGCGTTAAAGAATTGGGGAGATCTCCTGGAGATCAGAGAGCCCTTCTCCAAGCCATCTGGCCTCCTATACTCCGGTCCTGAGACATTCTTCAGGCCCGAAGTGGTGAGGGCCAGGGAAAGGGTCAGGAGGGTGAGGTCTCGCAGGCATTTCAGGAGGGTCCTCTACGGCAGGGTCCCCCTTGGCCTGAAGTACACCTACCCCTTCGGGCAGACAGTCCATCCCGATGAGGAGGATGTCGAAGAGGAGCCGACCGATGAGGAGATTGTGTCCTCCATCCTGTCGTACCAGTTCCATCCCTCGTTGGCTGATCTCGGGATGGGAGCCAGGATAAGGAGATCGGGAAAGACGGGAATGCCCAGGGAGGCCATCCTCGATGGAAACTCCCTCGGGTTCATCAGGCCGAGCGATGGGATGCTCGTGCCGACGATGGAGGGAGCCGACATTATCAGGAGCCGCATCCCTCTGCCCAAGTCTAGGGTGGCAGTGAGGAGAGAATTCGAGGAGACCGTCGCTAGGGGAACCACTGTATTCGTGAAGTTCGTTGAGTGGGCCGACCCCCTAATAAGGCCAAGAAGCGAGGTTATAGTCGTCAGCGGGGACGATGAACTCCTAGCCACTGGGAGGGCCATTCTCTCGGGAGAGGAATACAGGGAATTCGATGAGAATCATCCATTCGTGTTGATCAGGAGACATAAACTTCCTAGGCGGGCCTGAAGGCCCTCTCCAGTAGCAGCCTCGCCTCTTCCCTCACCTCCTCGTTCACCTTCACTGCAACCAACCCAACCCCAGGCTGGCCGTAGAGCACGACCCATCCATCGGGAGCCATCATGACAGCTGGGAAGCCCAGAAGGTCTTCCTCCCCGTCGACAACCAGTGCCACGCTCGGGCCATGGAGGGCGACCTCTATGGCGAGCCTAACGGCGCTCCACGCCTCCCTTAGGATGGTCCCGGGGGGGTTGCGTGTGGTGAGCAGCAGGTAACCATCGAGTCTATGGATCGCTGAGGGATCGGCTCTCCTTCTCTCCCTGAGATCCACTACGGCCACCGATGGCCTGAGGCCAGCCTCCACAAGGGAGATGGTTACCCTATCACCGACCGCTATGGCCGGAGCGCTCGGCAGCTCATCGATCGAGGCAACCACGTTCCCCTTTACTTCCGCTATCAACTCCCTGGCATCCTCCCTCAGGGCCAGATCGACGAGCAGGTTTCTTCCGTCCGAGGAGAGAAACAATTTACTTGTCATCCAATTTCAACCAAGGATGTTCCTAATATTGGATGCGCTGGCGGCGGGTGAGGGAAGGAGGCTATCGTCCCTAGATGTCATCGGGGCCGGACCCCGTGCCGTTGCTGGCGTCTTGGAAATGTTTGACTTGGATTACGGGGTGATGAGGGTCGAGGACTTCCTGAGGGGAGGGGCGAAGGGATTCGACATCTTGCTGGTAAGCGCCATGAGCATGGACGAGCCCGCCGTTCTGAGGGCCGCCAAGAGGTTCAGGGGCATAAAGGTGATCGGTGGTCCGATAACATCCGATCCCAGGGTGGTGAGCAGGCTGGGCTTTAACCTCGGGATCTGGGGTGAGGGAGAGAGGGCTCTGGAGGAGCTCCTTAGGAGGGGATTGGCCGAGGGAAAGGTTCCCCTCGATCTGAAAGATCTGCCCAACGTGATCAGGTCGGATGGAACGATAATAGGGAGGGCCAACCTGAGCCCGGACGAGTACAGGAGGTTCAGACCGTCAGTTGAGGCCATCAGATTCTATAGCAGCATTCCCCATTATTCCAGCGGTAGGGTCTATGTGGAGGTCGTCAGGAGCTGTTCCAACTTCAACAGACCGAAGATAGAAGCTTCCGAGGAGATGTGTGGGTTGTGCGGCGCCTGCTATGGGGTCGACCTGAGGAAGAGGTTGGTGTGCCCGCAGGGCATCCCCCCGGGATGTGGCTACTGCTCGATACCTTCCCTCTACGGACCCCCGAAGTCCAGGGATAGGGGCTCCATTCTGGAGGAGATAAGGGGGCTTGTGGAGATCGGGGTGAGGAGGGTTGTACTCAGCGGGGCCGACTTCCTAGAATACGGAAGGGAGGAGCTGGCATCGGGTCCCCTCACCCACCCATCCGAGCCGGGACCCAATGCGAGAGCTATAGAAGACCTTCTCGAGGGTATTAAGTCGATCTCTGAGGATCACCTGCTTTTCTTCGAGGTGGAGAACGTCAAGCCCTGCCTGGTTAACGAGGAGATAGCCATGATATTGGGGAAGTATCTGAAAGGAACACCGATACACGTGGGAGTGGAGACGGGGGATCCGGGGCATGCTGACCTGATAGGGAGGCCCTGTGGTCCGGAGGAGGCCCTTAGAGCCATTAAACTACTCAGAGAGGTCGGATTGAGACCCTATGCCTACTTCATACACAGCCTGCCCGGGCAGACTGACAGAGTGGTCAAGCGAACCCTGAGGGCCATGGAGCGGGCCTTTGAATATGGGGCCGAGAAGATCACTGTTTACAGGTTCAGGCCGCTCCCCGGAACGGCTTTTCAGGGCTACAAGGTGTCGCCGGACAAGGGATCCAAGATCATCTCGAGGAAGGCCATCGAGCTCAACAGGAGGAGGAAGGAGGAGCTGGTGGGGAGCACCATCAGGGTTATAGTGGCTCCCTCCGCGGGCAGGGGCATCTACGCATATCCCTTGGCCGGTGGGCCCGTGGTGAAGCTGAGGGTCGGAAGGCGCTTCAGGCCGGGCATGGTGCTGGAGGTCAGGGTGACCAAGGTGATCTCTGACAGGCTGGTGGAGGGCGCGCCCATCGAAAGAAGGAGTTCTTAGCTGGTGGGGCCGCCGGGATTTGAACCCGGGACCACCAGCGCCCCAGGCTGGCATCCTACCTAGCTAGACCACGGCCCCCATCGCTGTGTAACGGCCTTCATTTTTAAACGATTACCCGATTCCTTGGCTGGACGGGGAGATGGCCTCAGATCCAGCGAGCATCCTAGCCGGAATTGCGGTGGTGCTGACGGTCGGGCTGGCTGGGTACCTTAATGGGTCGATAGACGGATCGGGTTTCCTGGCGGGCCTCCTAGTTGGGCTCGTGTTCGTGCTGGCTGGGGGGTTACCGGCCACCTTCATGCTGATAACCTTCTTTCTCGTGGGATCCGCCTTCACCAAGTACAAGTACGGTCTCAAGGAGGAGCTGGGGGCAGCGGAGATGAAGGGTGGCGCTAGGACATGGAGAAACGTGGTCGCTAACCTCCTCTTTCCCACGGCCATGCTACTGTTGTACTCAGCTACCTCGTGGGAACCGGCGCTCCTGGCCTTCGTATCATCCCTCGCAGGAGCGCTCTCCGACACGCTAGGGAGTGAGATAGGCGTTCTCAGCCCCAGTCCCCCTGTGATGATACACAACCTGAAGAGGGTCCCCCCTGGCACATCAGGCGCCATCTCCCCTCTCGGGACCGTGGCCAGTTTTCTTGGTGCTCTTCTTATACCAATCGAGGCCTTCTTCTTCTCTATGATAGGGCTGAGCCAGCTGCCCGTGGTGATAGCCCTCGGATTCGCCTGCAGCCTGGTCGACAGCGCTCTGGGTGCCCTGCTCCAAGCCAGGTACAGGTGCCCTCAGGATGGCAGGATAGTCGAGGATCCATCCGCGTGCGGTGGCGAGGCCCATCCGGTACGGGGGGTGAGGTGGCTGGATAATCACGCGGTCAACCTCCTATCCACCGGGACCATAGCCCTCCTCTCCGCGACCTTGGGGGTGGTGCTATGAGGACCTCTGTTGTGATGCCCTCCTACAGGGAGGCCCGATATATAGGCAGGTCGCTGAGGGCGCTGAGGAGAGAGGGGGTTGACGAGATAGTGGTGGTGGACGGCGGGAGCGATGATGGCACAGTGGAGATAGCTCGGGAGTACGCTGACGTCGTCGTGAGTTCCCGTATATTTGACTCCCCCGCCAAGGCCAGGAACGAGGGCATAAGGATCTCATCCGGTGATGTGGTGGCCTTCGTGGACGCGGATACCGTCGTGGCTGAGGGATGGATGAAGGCCCTAGCCGAGGGATTCGGAGATGAGAGGGTCGTGGCGGTTGGGGGGCCGGCCTATCCCCTAGATGATGGGAGGCTCCTAGCTGCTTACGTGCTCTCCTACGATTTCCTAGTCAGGGCCACCATCGCCTTGGGGAGACCCCACCTGATGGGGTTCAACTCCGCCTACAGGAGGGATGCCCTGCTGAAGGTCGGCGGGTTCAGGGAGGATGTCCCCGTATCCGAGGACGCTCTCCTCTCCCTAGCTGTGTCGAGGATCGGTGAGGTCAGGTTCTTGCCCGGGATGGTCGTCTACACCTCCACCAGGCGGGTGAGGAGTAGGGGCCTAGGGGAGTCCATATTTTATCTGGTTTACAATGGCCTCTCCGTCATACTGAGGGAGAACCCCTTTAGAGTCTATCCGAGGATCACGTGAATGCCTCGGCCATCCTCTGGAAAAGCTGGACCGTTCTCAGGATGCTGTTGGCCAAGGCCCTGGCCCTGGAGGGAGGAAGATCCTTCAGGACCACGGAAACCCTGTCACCGGCGAGGCTGATGTCCAACTCGGGGAAGTCGGGCTTCAGGGCCCTGTAGAAGTGGGAGGCATCTTCCCCTTCCTCGAAGCTCACCTCAAGCCTCAGGCTCACCTTCACCCTCAAGTTCGCGGAACCTCCCAATTCTCATCCTCGGGCCTATCTCCACAGTTTTTCCTGTCGTGTAGAAAGAGGCCGATGCCAGGATTCCGGATTCTGTCGTCAGGTGGAGGACCAGATCGCATTCCCTTACCAGGTGCAGCTGATCCAGGGATGAGAGTACTGGACCTCCCGATTGGAGGGAGAGGGACAGCACCTGGGCCAAGTGTGTTAGGTCGGGAGATGAGTAGGTGACGCACATCTCCCTGAAGCTGGGTGCCCTCCTGTCGGTTATCTCCCTGCGGAGCGAGACCCCCTTCAAGTAGATGATGGAGAGGGGTCTTATGACAGGCAGGCTCGGCTCATAGAAGGTCAGGGACGAGGGGTTCCCCTTGGAGGTGCCCACGACTAAGACCCTGCCAGCCCCCAGCTGGAGGGCCAGCTCGTTCAGGTCCTCCAAGGACATCTTCCCCCTGTTCCTCCTGATGGCCCCTGGGATGACGTGATAAAGATCGCGAACGAAAGAGCGGGTGCGGCGAGAGGGCCTCCTAGTCGTGGTTATGAGGATCAAGCCCTCTCCCTTGCTAGCTCAGCGCTCCTGGCGACGGCGGTGAATGGCTCCCATGCCCCGCCCGTGAACACCTTCCCGCACTTCTTGCAAGCCCACACGCCCAGTCTGATCCTCCTAACCGCGTTGGCCCCGCAGAAGGGGCACTTATATGTCCTCTTGGACTTCTGGAGGATGTACTCTACCCTCCTCCTGATCTTGAGGCCGTATCTGGGCGTCCTCAGCTTGGCCCTCGGTGCTCCTGGCATCTCAGATCGCCTCCCTCACCTTCTCCGCAATCTCAGGCCACTTGCTACGAGCTATGCTGGCGGCATTTAAAATCTCTTCCATGGTGAACTCGCCGTGTTTCTTCTGTATCGAGCAGACTCTTCCCTCCTTGTCTATCGCGAGGGTTATGGCGGCATCGGAAACCTGCTCCTCCTCGAGGAGTGGGTCAAGCAGGAGCTGTCCCCCTATCTTGACGAAGGTGAAGTTGATGGGCAGATCCTTCATATTAATCTTCCACTTCTCCTCCTTGATCTCTATCTCCCCGTCCTCCTTAACCTCCACCTTAGGAATCTCAGCCCTCCCCAGGGCTATGAGGCTGGCCATCGTCAGGGAGTCTTCCAGATTGCCGTCGTAGTCCAGCACGTACATGTCGAGGAAGAGCATGTATACGAGTTTCCCCTCCACTATGACCAAGGAGGACATGTCCACCGCATCCGCGCTCCTTATGGCCCTGTCAACAACCCTAGCCACCTCTATGGCATTCTCGTTGGGTGGACCCGGTTCGAACGTGGGTGATGCCAAGGGGAGGAGCTCCGTGTTGGATACGAGTACGCCCTTGTCTGGCGTGTCAGGGAAGGGTTCACCCACATCAGCCTTGATGCCGACGAGCACCTGGGTGTTCCCTAGCTTCAGCCAGGCCTCCCCCTCCGCCTTGGTGAACGTGCCCTCCTTGACTTCAATTGGCCTGTACTCCTGGAACCCCCTCCCGTCTATCCTCTGACCCTTGGTTATCAGGTCCCTGACGTACTCCTTGAGTAGGTTGTGGGTCAGCATACCTGACTCGAACATCACACCGCACCCCTAACCGATCTCTCGATAACTTGGTAAGGCCTCTTCAACGCCTCCTTCTGCATCTCGTAGAGGAAGCGAATCGCGTTCCTTCCCAGTTTAAGGGCTTCCCTGAACTGATCCTCCGTCATGGGCCCATCCGTCTGGAGGAGCGTTATCTTCTCAGATTCCATGAGCATGGCCATGGGCATGTCGGCATCTCCCCACATGTCCTCATCATGGTTGGGATCGCATATCACGAAATCTCCGACCCTGCCGACGGCGCAGGCGGCCACGAGTCCCCTCATGGCTATGCCGGCGTTGGCCAGCGCCAGAGATGCCGCGTTCACTCCCGCAACCCTCGTGCCCGCGTCAGATCTGAGGACCTCTATGAACACGTCTATAACTGAACCGGGATAGTTTTCCACGAATATGGCCGGCTTGAGAGCCTCCCTTATGACCTTTGATAGTTCGACGCTCCTCCTATCCGGCCCGGGCCTCTTCCTCTCGGGGGTCGAGAATGGTGCCATGTTGTACCTGGCTCTGACTAGCGCCCTGTCGGGCAGGGTCAGGTGCTTTGGATGCACCTCTCTCGGCCCGAAGACGGCCGCGAGTATCTTGTTACCACCCCATTCGACGAAGGCCGACCCGTCAGCCTTGTCAAGGATTCCTACGGTCATCCTGACGGGTCTCATCTCGTAGGGCTTCCTCCCATCGGTCCTGACCCCCTCCTCGGTTATCAGAACCTCGGGCTTCTTCTCCACATATAGGGGCATATCCCATACCTCCTCTCTTATTCCCCATCCTCACAATCCAATCCAACTCACATAATCCCGGCATAAGATACGCAAGCTCAGCGAGAGAGCTCCTCCGAGAGGAGGGATGACACCCTATCGCTGAGTCCCGAAACGTGGGATTCTGTCTCTATCTTCTTAAGGGCCTTTTCCAGGGCCAGAAGCTCCTTGAGCGAAGGGGAGCGAACCCAGATCCTCCCGTTATTTCCTACTATTATGTCGCTGTGGGTTTTCTCCTTTAGGATGGTGAGCATCGACTGCCTCTTGCCGATCACCCTGGGAACCTTTGCCGGCTCCACCTCGAGCAGGTAGCCCCCCTCCAGCTTGCCTAGACCCTCCATGTCTATGGTGAGCAGCAGGGAGGATGAACCGTCAAACGCCTTGACCTTGGCCAGTATCACATCCCCCATCTTCAGGTTGTACTTCCTCATGTCCACCCTTTCAGTGGCCCTTCCCCTCGGAATCGGGATCACTCCTTGGTAGGGAGATCTTATGTCCACCATAATGGTGGATCCACTTATCCTAGAGACGATCCCTATCACTATGTCCCCCTCCCTCGGTATGTAGACGCCGGACAGCGGGACCACGGATATAGTGTCGTCCTTTATGTCCGCTAGACCCAGCTTCTTGGCTCGTATGATGCCGGACTCATCTCGATAGACGTCTCTCCCGAGCTTGAATCGCCCCCTAGCCAAGGGCTGACCTGGGATCACTACCTCCCTATTCTTGACGAGCACCACACTATCACTCAACTTTCGCCTGGCCTCCCATCTCTCCTATCCTCTCGAGGACCAGCATCTGGGCCCCTATTGGTAGTTCAACCATGAAGGTTACTTGGGCTCCGTCATCAGACCACTTCTCCGACAGTATGCTGCCCTGACCTGCCAAGAGCGATCTAGCCTTGGCCCAGGCCGATGAAGGGACTGTCACCACAATCCTCACCTGACCGCTCTTCAGTGGGAGGATCTTCCTCAGTTGATCGACCACGTCCTTAACCTGTTGCTCCGGCTCCTTCATGGGATCTATCTTAACTTTGGCCTCCTTCAGGGCCTTCTGTATCCTAGATATGGGATGCGGTAGATTCGTCTGGGGATCGACGAAGTTCTTGTGGATGTAGTTCACTATCCAGCGCGTCCTCTCCTCCTGGAGCTTCTTCCTGTACTCGGCGGTCAGCTGAACCTCGCCCTCCCTAAGGATCACCTCCGCTATCCTGTAGGGATCGGTGGTCCCGAAGGCCTTCTTCAGGTCAGAGGATGAGGCCTTGAGGGCCTTCCTAGCGTCAGTGAACACATTCTCCACGGCCAGGATGTCCCTCACATCAACTGATTTGCCTTCCCTGAACTGGTAGGCCTTGTCCGGGTAAACGTAGATCTCGAACCTCTTTCCGGCCCGAGTTATTCTGGCTATGACGGGCTCGGGCACCCTCAAATCACCCCTTAGCCCTCTTGACGTACTTCTCAAGCTCCTTCAAGGAGAGCTTCCTGAACTTCTTGGTCTCGGTGTCTATGACCGCCACCTCCAAGGAACCGGCGGTTATCTCTCCCTCCTCCGCATCCATTATCAGCTTGATGGCGTACGCCAGGCACTCGTCCAGGGACATGTCCCGCTTGTAGGTCTGCTTCAGGGCTTCATTCACCTTGTCTGAGTTCTTGCCCACCGCGAAGGCAGCATAGTCGTAGAAGGCCCCTCCAGGATGGGTAACGTAGAGCTCGGGACCCTCATCTATTCCGCCTATTATCATCATGACGCCGAATGGCCTAAGACCGGCGTACTGAGTGAACTGCTGCTTGTGCACGGCTATCCTCTTGGCCAAGTTCTTCACGGTTATGGGCTCGCCGTATATGAGCCTGTTGTACTGGGCCTCCAGCCTGCCCTTCTCTATAAGGACTAGGCCATCTCCGACCAGGCCAGCTGCTATAGCCCCTATGTGGTTATCTATCTTGTATATCTTCTCGGGAGGTGTAGCCAAAGGGGAAACGTACTTCCTCACGGCCAAGAGGACGACCCCATCCTTGCACTTTATACCAAGTGCCAGAGGGGTTCTCTTGGTCGCGGAAAGGGCATACTCCACCTGGAGGAGCCTGCCATCTGGGCTGAAGACGGTGATCGCCCTATCATAACCTGTGACCTGTGGAAACATTTGTCCACCCCGCTAAGGATGTTCAGTCATTGAAAAGTCCTAGGACATAAAGAGTTTTCCCTCACGATCACGATTGGATACGTCGCTCGTCAGGGCTGGAAACGGTGCAAAGCTCCTTCGCCTTACTGATGGTTCCCGACACCCCCCTCACCTCAAGTGAGGGCATATCCAAGTACTTGCTCACCAGAAGAGCCGTCAGCAGGGCGGCGATGGATCCCTCACTGGTTCTCAGCACGAACGCATCATCACCAATGGGTATGAGAGCGAACCTATGTATTCCACACCCCTTTATACCGGAGATCTCCTTCAGTCTCCTTCTGATCATTCCCATTATCTCATTCCTTGGTACCCGGGCGATCAGGCACACGTACCTCCTTCTCTCCTTAAGATCAATCGGTATCCTGAATTTCATCCGTGACAACCCCCCTGACCCTCAGCCTCCTGCCCCCGCTGATCATGTAGGAGGGGAAATCCTTCACCATCGCCTTGGCCTGCTCCCTCCTGAGGTCCAGCATGAATTCACCGAAGGAGACAAGCAGACGGGGCGGCACTACCTCCTCCGGTCTGCGGGCCATGGAGGCTATCATGGGGTAGAGACCCGCGTGGAGGGCTATTCTGACCTCCAACCTCACGTTCCTGATCACCCTAGGTTCTCCGAGCATCCTGCTAACCATGGGTACCACCGGGATGAACAGGGTTCCCTCGTTCCTCTTCAATTGCCTGGCGCACACGTAGTCGAAGTTCGGCCTCGCGGTGTCATAGCTGGCCATCACACCATCCACCAGCTTGCTGAAGGTGGATCTCCTTGCCTCCTCGAGGCTCCGAGGGACTGCTATAAGCAGCCTCGATGCTCCTCTGAGCTTTCTGGCACCGTGAGGTATCTCAGAGGACTTCACCACGGACACCCTGAACGCCCCCTCGGGCAAGTCGCCCGGGCTTCCCACCACCCCCACAGCGCCGAAGCCAAGGGAGAGGGCCTTCTCTACCATCTCCTCCAATAGGCTCCGGTTCTCCGGGGCTATCACGTCGATGTAGACCGGCAAGTTTTCCTCGTCTCCCTTATCATGGATTCCAGATCGGAGATCTTCTTGCTAAAGGTGAACTTTATCCTGACGTAGCCACCGGGGCCTCCTGAGTAGAGGGTGTGCCTGCCATCCACCAGCTCCTGCTTGTCGAGCCTCAGGTAGAGATGCCTCCCCTCCATCCTGCTCTGGAGAGTTCTTAGGAGGAGCTCCAAGTCGTAATCTGGAAGGGAGCATATGAGAACCCTGAACAGGTTTTCAGCGGCCTCCCAATCTACTCTGACAGTTAGGACCTTGAATGAGTACCCGTAATGGCTGGAGAACCTCTCCTCGGCTATATCACCGTTCTCTCCTGAGAGGAAAATGAGGATGGATCTTACCCTGTCCTCCAGCTCGGTTGGGTAAACCATCGTGGTTATCTCGGCCGAGGATAGTTTGAGGGGGCTCAATCGGGTCAGGCCCCCAGCCCCCGGGCCAGCCTCCTCTTCCGCTTGAACCTCCTCACGATATCAGGTATTCCCCTGGAGGATCTGAGTCCCCTAGATTTCTTGCCGGCGCTGGTGAGCCCCCTGAAGACCCTCCTCTTGTTGGCCGGGTCGAGTATCCAGTTGACCCTCGGATCGGACTTTATAACCGGGTGGTGCGGGTCAACCATTATCACCTCGTACCAGAAGTACTTCCCATCCTCCGCCACGTAATAGGAGTTGAGGACTTCTAGGTTGGGGAACTTCCTAGCGGCTCTCTCCTCGGCTATCCACCTTATGCTCTTGCCAGGGGTCAGCTTTAGTATACCGAGCCCCGCGGGCTTCCTGCCGGATCGGGGCCTCCCCTTCCTCCTGCCCCCCTTCCTCAACCTCACCCTGACCACGACGAAACCCTGCTTGGCCCTGTAGCCGAGAGATCTGGCCCTGTCAATCCTAGTTGGTCTGTCAACCCTGACGACCGCAGGCTCCCTCCTCCACCGTATCAGCCTGTCCTTCCAGAGTTTGACCAGATCCGGATCCTCCTTGCGCCTCCTCCAAGTCAGCTTCTCCATGTACCTTCCCGCGACTACCAAGTTTACACCCTGCAGTCAGGCCCACCACTGGTGGATTTTAAAATTTGATAGTTCGGGGGAGCGGGATGCTTGTAGGCCTGGTGGGAAAGACAAATGTGGGGAAGACCACCTTCTTCTCGGCAGCAACTCTTGTGGAGGCTGAGAGGGAGAACAGACCGTTCGTAACCATAAATCCCAATGAGGGTGTCGGGTACATCAGGGTGGAGTCCGTCTGCACGGAGTTCGGGGTGAGGTGCAACCCCAAATACGGATGGTGCAATGGGAGACATAGGTACGTTCCCATAAAGCTGTTAGATGTGGCCGGGCTCGTGAGGGGTGCTCACAGGGGGAGGGGACTGGGTAACAAGTTCCTAGATGATCTCAGGAGGGCCAGCGTGAACATAATAGTCGTGGATGCATCGGGATCCACCGATGAGGAGGGCAACCCGGTCCCGCCGCTGAGCCACGATCCCGTGGAGGATGTCATGATAGTGAAGGAGGAGTTCTCGCTGTGGGTGGCCTCGATAATAGAGAGATCGAAGAGCAAGATCAGGGGAAAGCTCGTGGCCGGATCCTCCGTGGATGAGGCGCTGCACGAGGTCCTGTCCGGCCTTGACATAGGGAGGGAGCTCATAAAGGATGTCCTGAGAGACCTCTCATTGGAGAGGTCTCCGCTGGAGTGGAGCGAGGGGGATCTACTGTCCTTCTCCAGAGAGGTGCTCAGGAGGGGGAAGCCTTTCGTGGTGGCGGCCAACAAAGTGGATGTCCCGGGGGCTGAAGAGAACGTGAAGAGGATGGCGGAGAGCTTGAAGGAGCCGGTCATACCCGTGTCGGCAGAGGCCGAGCTCATCCTCAGGAAGGCAGCCAAGGCCGGTCTCATCAGATACGAGCCTGGAGACGAGGACTTCGAAGTGCTGGACGAGTCGAGGCTCACGGCCGCCCAGAGGAGGGCGCTGGAGGCCATAAGGGAGAGGGTGCTATCCAGGTATGGGAGCACGGGAGTGCAGAGGACCCTAGAGGTTGCCGTCTACGAGGTCCTGGGGATGAAGGTCGTCTTCCCGGTGGAGAACGAGACCAAGCTCTCTGACAAGGACGGCAACATCCTCCCCGATGCGATCCTGCTCCCGAGGGAGGGAACGGTCAGGGATCTGGCGGAGAAGATTCACAGCGAGATAGCGAGGAAGGCGCTCTACGGGATAGATGTTAGGGAGAGGAGAAGGATCTCCCTCGATTACGTGCTGAGGCACAGGGACGTGGTGAAGATAGTGGCTGCTAGGTGAGGCACTCCCGGCCCTCCCAGATCCTCTCCCCCGTCAAGGTGCACCCCACCACCCTACGGGACGGCGCGGTCACGCAACCCTCTAGCGAGCTGCCCTCGATCCTCCCCTCATCGGCCACCAAGGAGTCACTGATGCTCGACCGGAGTACCTCGGATCCCCTCATGATCACCGAGTTGGTCACCT